>JBCCIH010000219.1 GCA_039028315.1 Thermodesulfobacteriota bacterium
AACAGCCAGTATGCCAGTATGCGCAATGCAGGGTGACTCAGTGGTAAAAGACATAGTGCTAGCATGACTAGGGACGTGTACCACCATAGACTCTATAAATTTCTGGCCCGGAAAACCCGGTTCTACTGTCATAATAAGCACCATATCGACGTACTCTATCACTTCTTCAAGAGCAGAGATTGGAGTCATTGGGCTGATAGCCACACCAGCCTTTACACCCCTGTCTTTAATTTTGGACAGACTTCCATGTAGTAGCGTGCAAGTCTCGTACTGAAGAGTAATTCCTAAAATTGAATCGCCCGCTGCATCGATGAATTTGTCTGAGAAACTCTCCGGCGCCTCTATTTGAAGGTGTATGTCGAGCGCAGGAGGATTAGTTCTTGATAGCGCTTCTACTATTGGAATGCCGAGGGTTAAATTATGTACAAAGTGCCCATCCATAACATCCACATGGATCCAGTCCGCGCCAGCTTTCTTAATAGCCTCGACCTCTTGGCCTAGTCTTGTAAAATCCGCAGAAAGTATTGATGGAGCTATAATTTTAGTCATTTTTATTGTCCCTTAGAACTTATTGAGGTTACCGATTATACCACTAAAAAATATCTTAAGTAAAATTCAGTTAAACAAAATGATTTTGAATATCGATTTATAGAATTCTAAGCACACCGCATCTGCTAACAAAAGCTTGACACTGCCACTAAAACAATTTACCATAGACGACTTTATTAAATAACCATAGCAAAAGGAAAGGACTAATATTATGTCTCTTAAAAACTTCATTTTTACTTCCGAATCAGTAACCGAAGGCCACCCCGATAAGATGGCTGACGGCATATCTGATGCAATCTTAGATGCGATGCTGGCTCAAGACCTTCACAGTAGAGTTGCTTGTGAAACACTTATTACAACTGGTTTAACGGTTGTGGCAGGAGAAATCACCTCAAACGCTACAGTTGATATACAGGGAATAGTAAGGAGTAAAATTGCAGAAATAGGCTATACAGACAGCAACATGGGCTATGATGCCAATACATGCGGTGTGCTTGTAGCTTTAGATAAGCAGTCACCTGATATTTCAATGGGTGTTACCGCTGGAGAGAAAAAAGCTCAAGGTGCAGGTGACCAGGGCCTTATGTTCGGCTATGCAACAGACGAAACCCCAGAGCTTATGCCCTCCCCTATTATCTATGCTCACAAATTAACCAAAAGACTTTCAGAAGTAAGACGTGAAGGCATCATGCCGTACCTAAGACCAGACGGAAAATCACAGGTAACAGTTAAGTATGAAGATAACAAACCTGTTGCAATTGATGCGATTGTAGTTTCTTCTCAGCACTCTGATGATGTAGATAATAAGAGAATATATAACGACGTACTGGATCAGGTAATCAAGCCTTGTATAGATCCTGAGATGATTACCAAAGACACAAAAATTCACGTTAACCCAACTGGCAGGTTTGTCACCGGTGGCCCACAGGGAGACGCCGGTCTTACAGGTAGAAAAATTATCGTTGACACCTACGGCGGATGGGCCCGACACGGAGGAGGGGCTTTTTCAGGAAAAGATCCTTCTAAAGTTGATAGAAGCGCAGCTTATATGGCCCGCTATGTTGCTAAAAACGTAGTAGCCGCTGGACTAGCTAAAGAGTGCGAAGTTCAGCTTGCATACGCAATCGGAGTTGCCGAGCCGGTATCGGTTCTTGTTGAAACCTTTGGATCTGCTAACGCGCCTGAAGATAAGATTGCCGCAGCAATTAAAGAAGTATTTGACTTAACTCCTTCAGGAATCATTAGCAGTCTAGAGCTGTTAAAACCTATCTACCAGCAAACTGCTGCATACGGTCACTTTGGAAGAAGTGGGGACGGATTTACTTGGGAAAGAATTGACCGCGTCTCAGACTTACAAAAAGCAGTCGGATAAAATAAGCTAACAATTTTTTAAATAACAAACGGAGGCATCTAATGAAATACGATGTTAAAGACTTAGGACTGGCTAAGGAAGGGAAATTAAGAGTGGAATGGGCAGCTCAAGAAATGCCGGTGCTTGCTCAGATTAAAGATAGATTTAAAAAACAAAAACCTCTTAAAGGAATTACAGTTGCAGCCTGTCTTCATGTCACCACGGAAACAGCTCAGCTTGCGATTACGCTCAAAGAAGGCGGGGCAACCGTGGCACTTTGCGCATCAAACCCGCTAAGCACGCAGGATGATGTTGCAGCATATCTAGTGAAAGATCACAATATTTCGGTTTTTGCTATTAAAGGCGAAAATAATAAGACCTATTACAGTCATATAAACAGCGCAATTGATATGTCACCTCATATTACGATGGATGACGGCGCTGACGTAGTTTCAATCCTTCACAAAAGCAGAAAAGAAAAACTAGCGGGAATTATGGGCGGAACAGAGGAAACAACCACAGGTGTTATCCGCCTACGTGCCATGGCAGAAGACGGGGTCTTAAAATACCCAATCGTTGCCGTAAATGACGCTAACACTAAACACTTTTTTGATAATAGGTATGGAACAGGACAAAGTACGCTTGACGGAATTATAAGAGCAACTAACAGACTAATTTCTGGAACAACATTTGTAGTTTGTGGCTACGGATGGTGCGGAAAGGGTCTTGCTATGAGAGCAAGAGGACTTGGCGCAAATGTTGTGGTTACCGAGATTGATGAGCTTGCAGCACTTGAGGCAGTAATGGACGGATTTAGGGTAATGCCTATGTCAGAGGCTTCTAAAATTGGAGATTTCTTCTGCACAGTTACAGGAAACATTAGTGTTATTAGAAAAGAGCACTTTAGAAATATGAAAGACGGCGCAATCGTATCAAACTCAGGGCACTTTAATGTTGAGCTTGACCTAAAAGGCTTAAAAAGCATTTCAAAGAAAAAACGTGTTGTTAGAGAATACGTTGATGAATATACTCTTAAGAACGGCAAGAAAATTAACGTTCTTGGAGACGGAAGGCTCATAAATTTAGCTTCAGCTGAAGGACATCCGTCAAGTGTGATGGATATGAGTTTTGCTAACCAGTCTCTATGTGCTGAGTATGTTGTAAAGAATGCGAAGAAGCTTGAGAAACAAGTTTACAACGTACCTCAAACAATCGATACAGCTGTTGCAAGAATGAAGCTCAGAGCAAAGGGAGCTAAGATAGACAAGCTCACACCAGAGCAGAAAATTTATCTTAACTCTTGGGAAATGGGAACATAATGGTTTATAATAAATAGAACATGGACCAGCTCTTAGACTCCTTTATAGCCTATCTGGCTATTGAAAAGGGTCTTTCAAAAAACACACTTGAATCATACGGCAGAGACGTTAGAAAATTTGCGCTCTTCA
>JBCCIH010000220.1 GCA_039028315.1 Thermodesulfobacteriota bacterium
CTAAACGGTTGACTTTTATCAGTATCAATTTAATATAACTCTCCACAAAAATATAATATAGGGGGAGATATATATGGCTAGTAATATCCCAGGTACAGAAGAAGCTAGGGAAGTTCTTAAAAAGAACAAGATTGTTATCGCCGGTGTTGGCGAAACCGATCAGGGAAAAATTCCCGACATGAGCTCTTTTCATTTCCTATCACAAGCTTCAAAATTAGCAATTGAAGACGCAGGAATAAAAAAATCAGATGTTGATGGATTAGTAACGGCATTCTCATTGGTAGAGCATACGTTTATGCACTGCACAACTTTTGCTGATTACTTTGGCATGAAGCCAAAATTCTTTTCCTCAGTAGCTGTAGGCGGTGCAACCGCTGTATGGATGGCAGCTGAGGCTGCAATGGCAATAGCATCAGGACAAGCAGAGGTCGTTCTTTGTGTAAGGGGTGACAACACCCTATCGGGAATCTCCTCATCTGGTATGTTGGCTCTTATTAGAGAGATGTGCCACGGTGAGTTTGAATATCCTTATGGTTTAACCACCCCAGGTGGATACGCTCTTGCTGCACAGCGTTATTTGCATGATTATGGCGCAACAAGAGAACACTTGGCTGCAGTTGCTGTAACAATGAGAAAGCACGCGGCTATGAAAGAGAATGCGATGAACAAAGATCCTCTTACAGTAGAGGATGTAGTTAACTCAAGAATAATTGCAGAGCCTCTTACTAAATATGATTGCTCAATCATCTCAGATGGCGGAGCAGCTTTTATTGTGACCACAGAAGATAAAGCAAAAGAGCTTGGTATTGAAAACGACCTTGCATACCTACTTGGTATGGGACAAGGCTACTCACACCAGTACATGACAACACTAGAGAATTTAGATCAAATCTACAATGCAATTAATCGCTCTGGCCAAAAAGCCTTCCAGACCGCTGGTCTTGGAGTTGATGATGTTGATCTAGCATTCCTATACGACTGTTTCACAATAACCGTTTTACTTGAGCTCGAAGGCTTAGGTTTTGTTCCCAAAGGGGAGGGCGGTCCATTTGCACTAGAGGGTCGTATGGAAATAGGAAAGGATCTTCCTGTTAACACCCATGGCGGGCTCCTATCGCAAGCACACCTTGGAGCTATGCACCACGTTGTAGAAGCTACACTTCAGCTAAGAGGTGATGCAGGACCTAGACAGGTAGACAACCCAGAGGTTGCCCTAGTTCATGGCAACGGTGGCATCGTATCTGCGCACAGCACAATACTACTAGGGAAAGAACCCCTTTCATAAGAAATAAGGAGATTAAGAAACAATGTCAGAAGAAAAAACATATAATAAACCGCTTCCGGATTTTAGACCGGAAACTAAACCATACTGGGAAGCTACCAAAAACCACGCAATGGTTCTCCCTAGATCAAAAGAGACAGGGGAGTTCTTTTTCTATCCACGCGCGGTATCCCCAGGGGATGATATGTCTGAGGACATAGAGTGGGTAGAGGCAAGTGGAAAGGGTAAAGTGTGGACCTATGCTATTCATCACATGGGCCCATCAAAAGCATACAAAGGCGAGCCCCCATATGTTGTGGCTCTAATTGAGCTTGAAGAAGGGGTTAAAATGATGAGTAACGTCATCGATGTTGATGTTAATGATGTTCATGTGGGAATGGAAGTAGAAGTAGTTTATGACGACGTTACTGATGAAGTAACGCTTCCAAAATTTAAACCTGTTTAAATACAGGCACAGGCAAAGCCTGTTTTAATTAAAAGAAAACCAAAGCGGCTCAGGCCATCACGCTTGGGCCGCACTTATATTCTAATCGGAAGGAGGCTGCAATAATGGCAGAGGATACAAGAGTTTTTTATGAAGATTTAGAAGTGGACGCCGAGCACAAAAGCACTGGGCGCACAATTACTGAGGCTGATGTAGTAAGTTTTGCTGGACTATCTGGCGACTTTAACAACATGCACATTGATGAAGAGTTTGCCCAAAAAACCGTCTTTAAGGGTAGGGTGGCTCATGGTCTATGTGTTCTTTCTGTTGCTTCAGGGCTTTGGTTTACAATGCCGAGACTGGCAACAATCGCATTTATGGGGCTTGAGGACTGGAGGTTCTCCGGTGCTGTAAAATTTGGCGACACAATCCATATTACACGTAAGCTTGTAGAGAAAAAGGAACACAAAAGGCCTAACATGGGATTCTTTATTTTTGAGGTTCTTGTTCATAATCAGAGCGGTGATGTTGTACAGAAGGGTAAATGGGTTATTTTGGTAAACAGAAGAGAAGAGGCCTAATTTTACCTATATCTCCTTGAGTGTACCTAAAATACTTAAAAATTGTCTGATTAACGTTTTTCAAACAATTAACTTGACTAAGACACCCCCATCATTGAATTATTTGATTTTTTGATGGGGGTTTTTTCTATAAAATCTAGCGAAATTCTAAAAAATTTACTTGACATAGATATGCGAAATGTGATAAATCCTATTTCATAGAGAAAACTTTGTGGAAGGTGGAAAGTCCACAAAAAACTCCACAAGTAAATACAATAACTTTAAGGAGGTATGGAGAGAAATGGCAATAGATATGTTGCTTGGCTATGTTTTGTTGCTAGTAGGTTTCGTGTTTTTTGCAAACGGTATGACCGTTTTGGGGAAAACAGGAGCTAAAGAAGTTGGTGTATTAAACTTTGCAGTAGCTGTGTTAATTCTAATCGCAGCATGGAAACTACATGATCAGCAGTTAACGGCTGCTACGGCCCTGGTCTCTGTGTTCGCATTGATCTATTTCATGGTTGCTGGAATTTTTATTCACGGATATGACGCTAAAGGTCTTGGATGGTATTGCCTGTTTGCCACAATCGTGTTTATTTGGTACGGCTATCATTTCTACACCTTAGAAGCAGCGATCCCAGGAATGATGTACTATGCACTATTTAACTGGGCATGGGCATTGTTGGTGTTCCTTGTTTTCTTAGCGTTCTCTCTTGGAAAAGCTGTTGCTCCAGCGGTTGCATGGCTCTTCCTAATTGAAGCGTTCCTAACACTTCTAATTCCTGGAATGCTACTACTTACCGGTAAATGGGGACCAATTACGGCACTCAGCGCTGGTTAATAATTAGAAAATATTTATAAAAGAATTTGAATACTAAAGAGGGTTATGGTTTCGCACCGTAACCCTCTTTTTTTATTTTTAGGGTTTTTCATATATAATAATTTGCGCAAACTAGCTCAAATTAAAGAAACGCCGGAGGACTATTATGAGAGACGTATATATATTAGGGGTTGGAACAACAGCTTGCGGCAGATTTCCAGATAAAGCTGCTCATGTGTTAG
>JBCCIH010000221.1 GCA_039028315.1 Thermodesulfobacteriota bacterium
ATCGCCATCTAGAACGAAAAATATCTCATCAAAGCTGTTATGATAATGTGCATTCATCTGCTCTAGATCAACAGCAATAGCAACTCCGGCTTTATCATATTCCTCCCCGCTAATTATCTCTCTCATTTCTTTTGCGTATGGGGACTTAAGCACATTGTGTTCAGAATATTTTTTTGTAATCATAACTATCCTCAATTAATAGATATTTTATTTGTCAGATACTTTCTCTAGAATTTCATAAACTCGGCTTACCATATCTCGAGGGTCTTCAAGGTAGCCTGCTGATATGAGCGCGTTATCCAAAATCTGCTCAGCCACAAGCTTTGCCGTCTCAGGGTCACTATCTTTAAGAGCTGAAAGATTCTTCATAAGCTCGTGAGCGGGATTGATTTCTAGATTAACTGAATTAGTAAGATTTGCATCCTGCTTCATTGCCTTCATCATCCGGCGCATTGAGGGAGTCATAACCTTATCAGCATTAAGGGCTATGGCAGGGCTATCTACCAGACGCTTGCTCACGCTGACCTCATTGACAGCATCTTCTAGAGTCTCTTTAATCCAATCAGATAAAGCTTTTGCATCTTCATCTGAAAGTGCATCTTTTTTCTGATCTGATTTTATTTCATCAAGCTCAATATCTGAATTGTCTGCGGATACTAAATCTTTATCCGAGAACTTGGCAATACTCGTCATGACGAATTCATCTACCGGCTCATAGAGGTATAGAACTTCTATCCCGTGCGCCTTAAATGCTTCTAAATTAGGACCGCTCTCTATTGTTTCCCGGTTTGGACCATAGAGATAATATATTTCTTTCTGCTCTTCTTTCATTCGGGATACATAGTCATCAAGTGAAGTGAGTTCTCCTTTTTCTGTAGCTGAGGACTCATAGCGAAGGAGCTTTGCAAGCTGCTCGCGGTTTTTAAAATCTGCAGCCACTCCCTCTTTTAAATAAATTGCAAAGCTCTCATAAAACTCTTTATATTTCTCAGCATCCTTTTTAGATTCATCCTCTAGTGTCTTAATAAATCGTCCGGTTATTACCTGACCAATTTTATTTGTAAGAGCGCTGTCCTGCATTGACTCTCTTGAAATGTTTAGCGGAAGATCAGCGCTGTCGATAACACCTTTTAAAAAGCGCATCCAGTCAGGCAGCAGCCCCTTAGGCTTTGAATCTATCAATATCTTTTTGCAATACAGACTCACCCCAGGATCAACTTTGCCAAACCCCATTTGCTCAGGGTTTATTTGCGGAGTAAAAATAAGTGCATTTATTTCTATAGGAGCATCAGAGCTAAAGTGCATGCGGTATGTTGGCTCGTCAAAAGCATTGGCCTGAAACTTATAGAAATCTGAATATTCTTCATCTGATATTTCACTCTTATTTCGCATCCAAATTGGCTGGATATTGTTTATCTGCTCAGAGTTTAACTTGATTGGGAACTGCACGAAGCTTGAGTAATGCGTGAGGATTTGCTTAACCCTTTCTGAATTTGAAAACTCTTTTTCTTCATCTTTTAAATGAACAACTATTTTCGTTCCTCGTCTCACGCCTTTTGCGCTTTCTATCTCGTATGTGCCAGAGCCATCACTTTTCCACAAAAGACTCTTTGCAGTTTTTTTCCAGTTATGCGTGTAGACCTCAACAGCCTCTGCAACCATAAACACACTATAAAAGCCAACACCAAATTGGCCTATGAGGTTTTGATTAACCTCTCCGCCTTTTTTTACAGCTTCAAGAAATGCTTTTGAGCCCGAATGAGCAATTGTGCCCAAGTTGTCTTTTAGATCATCACTGGACATACCTATACCGTGATCTTCTATTGTGATTGTATTTTCTTTATCATCAGTGGTAATGCTAATCTCAAGAGGTAGATCTTCATCGTAAACCTCTTTTTCAGTAAGTTGTAAATATCTAAGTTTTTCAAGTGCATCAGAGGCGTTAGAAACAAGCTCTCTGATAAAAACCTCTTTGTCTGTGTATAAAGAGTTTATTACAATATCTAAGACTTGTTTAACCTCTGCCTGAAATTCATGTTTTTTTGCAGCTTTCTCAGCCATTTGTAAATACTACCTCCGAAAATTTGTTATGGAATATACTGGGCGCAGTAATAATTTGCGCAGTGATAACATATTCACTAACTAGAGAATTTCAAGATTTTAGAGCTATAAGGCAATCACTATCTTGTGCTAGTTAATAAGCTTTACTTCACCAGTTTTTAGATCGTAGTTGCCTCCAACAACTTTGACTTCGCCTTTTTTGACCAAATCAGAAATAACCGGATCTGAATTGTTAAGCTTATCCACACCAAGCTGCACATTCTCAACTGTAGAGTTGTGAAGAAGATTCCCTTTTTCACCTTTTGCTATATCAACTGCTGGTTTAATAGTCTGCACTATGTCATTAATTGATCCCGGGAATTGGGTTCCTTTTTTTAGAGCTTCAATAGAACCAGCAACAGCGCCGCATTCACTATGACCCAGCACCATTATCAACCTAGCTCCTAATGCAAGCACTCCAAACTCAAGACTTCCCTGGAGCCCATAATTTGTAGGATTTACAATGTTCCCTGCCACTCTGACTACAAATAAATCTCCTATACCTTGATCAAAAATAATCTCAGGTGCTACTCTTGAATCAGCGCATGCTAAGATCGCTGCAAAAGGGCTTTGACCAGTAGCAACATATTCCCTCGTGTATACAGATCTTCTTGGCCCTTTTTTCATAGCATCGACAAATCTCCTATTACCTTCCATTATTGCTTCTAGTGCTTGATCAGGTGTCTGCGGTCTTTTAGTTTCCTGAGCCATGACCTCTGATGTAGATAAAATTTGACCTAAATTTAGACCAGCCGCCGCCACGGTACCTATTCCGCCTACCTTCAGAAAATTCCTTCTTGAAAACGAGTTATCTGACATATTATCCCTCCTATAATTTTTATGCCTGATTGCCACCGCTTAGTTCGAATTACATTTACTATAAAGATTATAATTAGATCAGGTTTGGTATTATGGTTTTAAAAACTTGATCTTACGCTCTATTAGCTGCCAGTTTCCACCGTTATTTACCCAGACGCTGTAGACTTCATAGTCCCCGCTATGATCTTTGCCCTCAAAAGTTTTCGCCATACTTATATCTACTTTTGAATTAGCCTTATCGCCGTCCATCGTTACTTCTACGTCAGTTATTTCCTGCCACTTTATAACCTGCTTGGGAATTGTTTTTAAGAAATCCTCTTTGTTCATTGACCAGCCAGTTGTCATACTTGATATTTCAAAGTTATCAGCCAAAAGAGAGTCCATC
>JBCCIH010000222.1 GCA_039028315.1 Thermodesulfobacteriota bacterium
GCAACTCCTGGAACAACGGCTACTTTTGCCTCTACCAATATGTACTCAGTAAAATCAAGTGAATTCTCAATGGTCTTGCCGTCATACTCTTTGCCGTAGTAGCCGGATACGTTAGGGAAAACGTAGAAAGCGCCCTGAGGATCAAAGCAGCTAATGCCTGGGATGGCATTAAGCTTCTCTACAATATAATTTTTACGCTGTTCAAACTCTTTAGTCCTGTCTTCAATTACGCCGTGATCTCCAGTGAATGCTGAAATTGCCGCATACTGTGAGATTGACGTAGGGTTAGATGTGGACTGACCTTGAAGCTTGCTCATCGCGCTTATGACATCTTTATCCCCTGCTGCATACCCTATTCTCCATCCGGTCATTGAGTAGGTTTTGGAGACTCCGTTTACTAAGATAGTTGCCTTTTTAATATCATCACTAAGCGCGGCAACAGGTACGTGTTTCGTATCTCCGTATATGATCTTCTCATAGATCTCGTCTGAAATGATTGTAAGCCCGGCGTCCATTGCAACATCAATAATTGCCCTTAGCTCAGATTCGTTATAAGTTGCTCCGGTAGGGTTAGAAGGATAGTTCAATATGAGAGCTTTGGAATTTGCAGTGATATTTTGTTTTAAAGATTCGGGAGTTAGTTTAAAACCTTGATCTTCATTAGTATCTATAATTACAGGTGTAGCTTCAGCTAGTTTTATCTGCTCAGGGTAAGAGACCCAGTAAGGAGCGGGAACAATAACTTCATCCCCTTTGTCAAAAAGAACCTGCATAATGTTATACAAAGTGTGTTTAGCACCTACCGAGGTTATGATCTCTGATTTTTCATACTCAAGACCGTGGTCTTCTTTGAGACGGTGGATTATTGCGTCCTTTAGCTCATCGATCCCACCAACACCTGTATATTTGGTCATGCCATCATTTATTGCACGGATGGCGTCTTGTTTTACATGATCGGGGCTGTCAAAATCGGGCTCTCCAGCACCAAATCCAATTACATCTACACCTTGAGCTCTAAGGGATTTTGCTTTTGCAGTGATAGTTAGAGTCGCTGAGGGTTGTAGTCTTTGTGCGCGCGCAGATAATTTCATTTGGTAAATCCTCCTAACTTTTTAAAAGTTTTTCCCTTAACCTTTTTTCTACTACTTCGGGCACCATATGGGGAGCCGTCCCGTTTAGTGAAATTACTTCTTTGATTACCGAGGAGCTTATGTGTGAGTACTCACTATCCGTAACCATGAAAACCGTTTCAAGCTCTGAGCTTAGCGTCTTATTGGCTAGCGCCATCTGCATCTCAAACTCAAAGTCTGACACTGTCCTCATACCTCTTAAGACAATGTTGGTTCCCATCCTCTTTATATATTCAACAAGTAGACCTTCAAAATAGTCTACTTTTACATCATCTCTGTCTTTGAATACTTCGTTTATTATTTCGACCCGCTCTTCGACAGAAAAAACAGTCTTTTTAGTAGTATTATGAGCAACAGCTACGATAACTTGGTCAAAGACCTTTACACCCCGCTCAATAATGTTTTTATGTCCATTTGTAAACGGATCAAAAGACCCAGGATAAATAGCTACTTTCATTACTCTTCACCCTTCCTAAAATAACTAACATGTGTGCCGCCAAATGGTCTAGTAATTCTATTAAACCCGGGCAGCTCATTATCTAGCTTATAGTCGTGCTCTATCACTATGACTCCATCTTGATCCAGAAGATCTGAAACATCGCCTATAAAATCGTCTACCTCTAACTCCTCATAAAGCTTATAAGGCGGATCTACAAAAATCAGATCAAAAACCTCATTTCTCTTTCTAAGCCTCAATAGCGCTGACTTATAATCCATACAAATTAGGCTTGCTTTATCTTTAAAACCGCAGTGCTCATAATTCTCATTTGTAATTTTGAACACTGACGGATCTTTCTCTATTGCTACAACACTTCGTGCGCCGCAGCTTATTGATTCTATCCCAATTCCACCAGAGCCTGCAAACACATCGAGCACTTTTAGTCCCGAAATATCGCCCAGGGTGTCAAAAACGGACTTTTTAACCCTGCTCGTCATCGGGCGTATCTTCTGGCCCTTTGGAACTTTGAGCCTTCTGCCCTTCGCAGTCCCTGTCAGCACCCTAAGCATCGGCTTGTTATACTACCATGGAGTCTATGTTTGGCAACGAATACTGTTAAGCGTAATGGCCTTATCTATGAATGGCCCAAGATTGTGCCTTTGGGGATTTTGCGTCCAGTAAGAAATGATTTAGCATCTAGTCTTTTGCCGCCCTCAATTTGAAGCTCAAGAATATCTAAAGCTCCATCTCCAGTTGCAACAGTTAGGTAATTTGTAGAAGATTCCAGCACCTCCCCTGGCTTTGCTTGACCTTGTGATACTTGGGATTTAAATATTTTAAGAGACTTCCCTGAAAAATGAGTAAATGTTCCAGGCCAAGGGTTCATTCCTCTTATTAAGTTATGAAGTTCAAGAGCGGGCTTTGTCCAATCGATCTCGCCATCTGATTTCTTTAGCATAGGGGCATAGGTTGCCTGTGATCCATCCTGCTTTTGAGGAGTTAATTTGCCCTGTTTTAGTTGAGCTATTGTTTCTATTAAAAGTGCTCCGCCCATCTCAGATAAGCGCTTAGAAATTACTCCAGCATCATCTTCATCTGCTATTTCAAGCTCTTTTTTAAGCAGCATATCACCCGTATCCATACCCTCATCCATCAGCATAGTTGTTATGCCTGTAATGGTCTCACCCCTTACCAGGGCCCAGTTAATAGGAGCAGCCCCTCTATATTTTGGTAGAAGTGATGCGTGAACGTTGATACATCCATGCGGCGGTAGATCAAGAATTTCCTTGGATAATATCTTTCCATAGGCAGTGACACAGATTAGGTCCGGATTAAAATACTGAAGCTGGTCATAAAATTCCTGGTTCTTAATTTTCTCTGGCTGAAGGACTGTAATATTATGCTCCATAGCCAATACTTTTGTCGGCGGCTCGCTAATATGGTGCCCCCTTCCCTTGGGCCTGTCTGGCTGTGCTACAACAGCAACTACATCGTCTTCAGATTCAATTAGTGCTTTAAGCGAGGCCACCGCAAATTCAGGTGTACCCATAAAAACTACTCTCATAGCAAGGGATTATATTGTTAAATTACTGAGGATACAAATATAACTAATCGATATTATTTAGTTATTTCGACAATTGTTGTATACATTTAATTATCGGGCTATAATATTATTTAATAGTTGATTTGAATAATTGCATATTAAATGCA
>JBCCIH010000223.1 GCA_039028315.1 Thermodesulfobacteriota bacterium
GGATTCACAAATTTGTACAGAGTGACCCAGGCAAGCGATATTATCACCAGTATAAGAAGTAGTTTTAGAATAAAGATAGATAATCTTCTTAAAAACTTTGTCATCATAGTAAATATTGTTGTTTTTGCGGATATTACAATAATCTGTTATAAATGGCCCAAAAAATTGACTCTTGGCATCCTCTCATATAAGCTTATTGACCAATATTTATAGTTATTTAGGAGGCACCCGCCCGTATGAGTACACCGTCCCAGATCATACCCATTAATATCGAAGATGAAATGAAGGACTCTTATCTGTCCTATTCGATGAGCGTAATTATTGGCCGCGCTCTTCCCGACGTAAGAGACGGGCTTAAACCCGTTCATAGACGAATTCTCTTTGGTATGGATGAGGTAGGAAACCAGTGGAATAGACCGTATAAAAAATCTGCAAGAATTGTCGGAGACGTGATGGGTAAATACCACCCTCACGGTGATGCTGCCATCTATGACACACTTGTAAGGATGGCTCAGGATTTCTCGATGCGCTACACACTTGTAGACGGTCAGGGCAATTTCGGCTCAATTGATGGCGATCCTCCAGCGGCTATGAGATACACAGAGGTCCGCTTGGACAGAATTGCTACTGAAATGCTGGATGATCTGGACAAAGAAACAGTAGATTTTGTTCCTAACTACGACGGCGGCGAGGATGAGCCCATGGTTTTGCCAGCCAAAATTCCAAATCTTCTCCTAAACGGCTCCTCGGGTATAGCAGTTGGTATGTCAACCAACATCCCACCTCACAATCTTACTGAACTAATTAATGCAGTTGTAGCTCAGGCGAATAAGCCTGAGATAACTGTTGACGAGCTTATGACACATCTTCCGGGACCCGATTTTCCTACAGGCGGATTTATCACAGGCAGAAATCCAATTAGAGAAGCATATGAGACCGGACGAGGAATCATAAGGCTAAGGGCCAAAGCAAAAATTGAAAAGCAGAAAAAGGGCGATAGAGAAGTAATTATCGTAAACGAGATTCCATATCAGGTTAACAAGTCCAGACTAATTGAGAGAATTGCCGATCTTGTAAAAGACGACAAGATCAAGGGAATTTCTGATATTAGAGATGAGTCCGACAGAGACGGAATTAGGATAGTAATTGATATTAAACGAGGCGAGATTGGAGAAGTCATACTAAACCAGCTCTACAAACATACGCCTATGGATACCTCTTTTGGTATCATAATGCTTGCTCTCGTCAGAAACCAACCAAGGGTTCTTTCGCTTAAAGAAGTAATCAATAACTTTATTGAACACAGAAAAGAAGTTGTAACCAGACGAACCCAGTATGAGCTATCTAAAGCTGAGGCAAGGCTCCATATCTTAGAGGGTCTCAAAATAGCTCTTGATAATATAGACGAAGTTATTGCGCTTATCCGTAAGTCTAAAAGCCCTCAGATAGCTAAAGAAGGACTCATGAAAAAGCTTGGTCTAAGTGAAATACAGGCCCAAGCTATTTTGGATATGCGTCTTCAGAGGCTTACAGCACTAGAGAGAGACAAAATTTTAGATGAGAGAAAAGAACTAATTGCCACAGTGAAACGCCTTAAAGAAATCTTAGACAAAGAGAGCCTTATTTTAGGCATAGTTACAGATGAGCTAACAGAGATTAAAGACCGCTACGGTGATGAGAGAAAAACCGAGATCTTAGACAGCTCGGAAGAGATCTCGATTGAAGACCTTATTGCTGATGAAGATATGGTCGTAACAATAACGCATGAGGGCTACATAAAAACCACTTCTCTTAGCGTCTATAGAAGCCAGCGAAGGGGCGGAAAGGGCAGAACTGGAATGACTACTAAAGATCTGGACTTTGTCGAGACCCTTTTTATTGCCTCACAGCATAATTACGTTCTGTTTTTCTCAAACCACGGAAAGTGCTACTGGCTAAAAGTGCATGAGATCCCAGAGGCTGGCCCAACAGCCAGAGGTAAAGCACTTGTTAATCTTCTTAACCTTGCAGATGGGGAGAAAGTCGCCGCGGTGCTTCCAGTTGTAGAGTTTAAGGATGATCAGTACATAATCATGGCAACTAAGGATGGCGTTGTTAAAAAGACCAAGCTAAGTGCGTATTCAAGACCACGCGTTGGCGGCATAATAGCGCTAAACATAAGAGACGACGATGAGCTTATCGAAGCTAAAATTACCAGTGGCAATGATGAGATACTCATATCTTCTAATTACGGACAGGCCATCAGGTTTAAGGAAGATGACGTAAGAGATATGGGAAGGACTGCTACTGGAGTCAGGGGCATAAAGCTCGATAAAGGCGACAGGGTAGTGAGCCTCGAGGTAATAGAAAACCCCGATGCGCAGATCCTTACAGTAACTGAAAAAGGCTACGGAAAGAGAACCCTAGTTTCTGAATACAGAATTACCGGCCGTGGCGGTAAGGGCGTGATTACAATTAAGACAACTGGTAAAAACGGCAGAGTTGTAGGTACTTTCCAGGTGACTAACGATACCGAGGTTATGATGATCACCACCCAGGGCGGAAAAGTAATCCGTATGAACGCGTCAGAAATTAGCATATTCGGTAGAGGCACTCAAGGAGTAAGGCTAATTGGTCTTGCAGACGATGAGCAGGTTGCCGCAGTTGCAAAGGTAGTTGAAAGAGAATAGGTCTATCTCTAACTAAGTGAGAATTCCTTATAAATGATCCGAGAGATTGAAAATATATTTCATGACTTTCCAGGCTACGGATGTTTTGCCTGTGATCCCAATAACCACAAAGGGCTTCGTTTAAAATTTTTCGCCGATGATGAAAAGGGCGAAGTCTACACCACCTATAAGCCTGAGGAGCATTTAGAGGGCTTTCCAGGCATACTTCACGGCGGGATTCAGTGCGCGCTAATTGATGAAGTAGCCTTTTGGACAATGTTTGATAAATATCAGAAAATAGCACTTACATCTAAGCTTGATATGGAGTTTTTAAGACCGGTTGATTCTACTTCTACTCTTACAATCAGAGGTAAAATTACACACGCAGAAGGCAGAAAGATCAGCGTGCAAGTTAATCTCTTAAATGAGAATAACAAAGTATGCACTAGAAGTAACGTTGACTACACTATAACCAAAAGAGAAGTGACCTATAAAATTATGGGCGAAGAAAAGTTTACTGAAAAATTTCAAAAATATCTGGAAGATTAAACTATGCTAAAACTATACGACCACCCGCTTTCGGGAAACAGCTATAAATCACGGCTTGCACTTAGTCAC
>JBCCIH010000224.1 GCA_039028315.1 Thermodesulfobacteriota bacterium
TCCTTTGATCCATTTTGATTATCTTGGTAGTCTCGCTAAGTATTACTTCAATCAGTCTAGGGTCTTTGGTAAGTTCTTTAGACAAAGTATGAGCATAGGGTGAGGGCTCAACAGTGCTAAGATCAACAATCCTATTTTCAGATTTTGAGATTATCTTTTGAGCACATACCAGAATATCTCCATTTTCTAGTGTGATTCCACTTTCTGATGTAGATTTGAATAATATGTCTGGAAGATTATCTCCAGGATTAATCTCCGGTACTCCATCAACAGGTATTAATGATATTGTTTTAGACATATGATCGCACCTTATTGCATGAACTTCGAAATGATAATAGACGACTATGAAACTATTTCAAGATATTGCCTTTGTATAGATAGGGCAATTTTAATATAGATAAAATAGTGTCTGTATTTATTCTCCTTTTTAGACTATGCTTTTTTGCAGGAAACTAATTGCCGTGAAAGCTACCAAACTTATTGAAACCATTGAAAAGCTTGTCAAATTAGCTGATAAAGAATTTTACTACAGCGAGCATAACTTTCAGCTCAGATTCGCATCACAAGATTCAACTTACGTAATTGGAAGCAAGGAGAATGGAACGATTTATCTTTCAGTCTATTTTGGCATGGAAATGGATTTTAAGTTCTATGTTGAAAGAGACGGCACAGTGCGATTGGATGAAGGAAGCTCTGCTAACTTAATGGAGTATTACGGCCCAGAATATGTCATTTCTCTGATAAATAATGCGGGAGAAGCACTTTTAATATTCGGCACAGGAGCAATAAGGGAAGGTAATTACGAGTTTAAAACAATGGAACAGGTGCTTAAAGAATTTCGTGAAATAAGAAATCCCATCAAAGATGAATCTGAAAAACACTAGATTAGATAGGTCTCAAACATAATTACTTCCACTTGATATTACATCCGATACTCGGAATCTGGTCTGAGTTTATTTCCTCACCGCTTAGCATTTGGTCAAGCGCATCTCTTATGTGCTCTCCAGTTACCGGCTTGCCGTTACCAGGGCGGGAGTGATCGAGTTGACCACGATATACGCAGAGCATTTGAGCATCAAAAATATAAAAGTCAGGTGTGCATGCTGCATCATAGGCTTTTGCAACTTCTTGTGTCTCATCATATAAATAAACAAATGGATAGCCAAGTCGATTGGCATCTTCCCTCATTTTATCCGGGTGATCGGCAGGATAATTCTCTACATCATTTGAATTAATCGCGATAAAAGAAACGCCTTTTGGGATGTAATCATTTGCTAGTTCTACTATTCCAATCTGCACATGTTTTACATATGGACAGTGGTTGCATATAAACATTATCACAGTTGCCGAGTCTGATTTTAATTCATCAATATGAAGATGCTTTTCGCTGATGGCATCCCAGAGTCTAAAGTCAGGAGCTTTTGTTCCGAGCGGAAGCATTGTAGAGGGTGTTAAAGCCATTATAAAATCTCCTTAAATTTATTGGAATAGTTATTCGTCTGAAAAATTTATTTTCTTATGCGATCCGTCGCAAAATGGTTTGTTTTCCGATGCCCCGCATCTGCAAAGATAGTAGGGATCTTGATTAGAGACGCCGTCCTCATCATTTATGTTAAGAGCTATATCCTCTGAGACTTCATACGGTCCGTCTAAAAATACCCTAATACTCCTTCTTCCTTCGTCATTTTCTTTATCACTGTCAGCCTTCTCTACTTGATTTGTAAAGCCTATTTTTTTATGAGTTCCATCACAAAATGGCATATTTTGTGAGCCTCCACAACGACACAAAGCCATCCTACTCTTTATCTCAAGCTCCTCACCTTGTGCATCGGTAAGCGTGTCGAGATTTTCTATCCCAAGTGGTCCATCGTCAAATACATTTATGCAACACTTATCACTCATCACAACCTCCATTAAACTGGTTATGTAATAATATTACACATCCTCACTTCAAATTAAAAATTCAAAATTCTCAAAATACTATTGGGAAAATGATTGTTAGAGTATAAACTTTGTGGGCAGTATATATTATCCTGGGAGGGAGTATAACCATGAGCAGCAGCGAAATTAATCAGAAAAAATCCGAGCAGTTTGCAGACACTCTACTTTCAATATTAAACAGCGGAGCTATCAATTTAATGATCTCAATTGGCTATCGTACAGGGCTTTTTGATGCGATGAGCACATTAGAGCATTCAACAAGCCACCAGATAGCGGAGGCTGCAAATCTTGATGAGCGCTATGTTAGAGAATGGCTGGCAGCAATGGTAACAGGCAAAATTATAGAGTACGAGCCGCAGAACAAAACATATTATCTTCCAAAAGAACACGCCGCATGGCTTACCAGAGACGCAGCTCCTAATAATATAGCAGTGACCGCTCAGTGGATATCCGTCTTGGGAGCCGTTGAGGACAAAGTTGTAGAGTGCTTTCAAAATGGTGGTGGAGTCCCTTATGAAGCTTTTGAGCGTTTCCATGAAGTTATGGCTGATGAAAGCCGTCAGACTGTTATACTGCCGCTAATTGATCAAACGCTTCCACTGATTCCCGGCATCAAAGAAAAACTAGTAGAAGGTATAGAAGTTTTGGACGTTGGATGCGGAAGCGGCTTTGCTCTTGTACATATGGCAAAAGAGTTTCCTAACAGCAATTTCACAGGATACGACATTTCTCAAGAGGCGATAGGCAAAGGGATGGCAAACGCGAAAGAGTACGGGTTAACAAATGTGAACCTCGTTGCAAAAGATGTCGCTCAAATTGAAGATGTAGGAAAGTTTGATCTTATTACAACATTTGATGCCGTACACGACCAGGCAGACCCAGACGGGGTACTTTCTAATATAAATAAAGCTCTAAAAGATGACGGCGTTTATTTAATGCAGGACATTGCCGGATCAAGCCATGTCCACAATAATATGGATCATCCTTTAGCTCCGCTCCTGTATACAACTTCATGTATGCACTGCATGACTGTGTCGCTCGCACAAAACGGCAAGGGGCTGGGGGCTATGTGGGGAAAAGAGCTTGCGATTGATATGCTAAATAATGCTGGATTTGATCAGGTGGAAGTTATAGAACAGGAGCATGACCCGATAAACTATTATTATATTGTTAGGAAATAGGGGGCAAGTTATTTAGAATCGAAACGGGGAAATAAGCTATCACCTTTTTCGACGCTCTGACCTGACTCTACAACTCCCCATTCTTTAGCGTGGGTTAAATTCATTGAGTCTAGAGA
>JBCCIH010000225.1 GCA_039028315.1 Thermodesulfobacteriota bacterium
TTTTCAATTAATGCTGGAATGCGCGCTACATATTACGACGTCAATGGCGAGTTTTATTGGTCTCCTCGATTCTCCTTCAAATTTGACATTACCGATAAGATAAGAATCAAAGGTGGGTATGGACGACACTTTCAATTTGTGAATCGAATTGTCAATGAAAATGTTACCGAAGGATCAAGAGATTTTTGGCTTCTTGCTGATGACGATTTAGTGAATGTAAGCAGTGCCAATCATTTTATATTTGGGACGGCCTATGAGACTAATGGATTCATATTCGATGTTGAGGTATATAGAAAAGACTTGGATAACCTTGCCGAATTTTCTTTAAGATTTCAAAGAAATGATATTGATCGAGATCGTTTATTCTTCTTGGGCAGTGGATATGCGGAGGGAATAGAGTTTTTATTGCAAAAAAAGAGGGGTGACTATACAGGCTGGGTTACATACACATTATCCAGAGTGCGAAATACATTCCCAGGAATAAATAACGGATTCGAGTTTTCGGCTCTACACGATCAGCGTCACGAATTCAAGATGGTGCATTCTTATGAAATGGATCAATGGAGGTTTGCTGCCACATTGGTGTATGCCTCTGGGAAACCATTTACAGAGCCTGCTGGACAATATTCCATCGATCTTTTGGATGGCCGATCCAACAGCTATGTAAGTGTAGGCGCCAAAAATGCTTCGAGACTTCCTGCATATCACAGGCTAGATCTCTCGGTTCATTATTTGCTCGACTTTGGCACCTATAATATGGATATAGGACTATCAATTTTTAATGCTTATGGTCGAAGAAATGTATGGTATAGAGAATACGATTTTACACAAAGACCGCCCATAATTTCGGAAGTCCAATATCTTGGCTTTACGCCGAATTTGTCTGTAGACATAAAATTTTAATAATGGTTCTCACTAATTGAATTGCATATTTGGCAACATGATAAGCAAAAAGAGAAAATAAAGAAATACATGGCTAATAATGAATATTGTACAGCGATTCAGAGCGAAGCCTCAATATATTGCTAAAATAAATTGTATAAGTGATATTGCATAGGGATACCATGTTGATTTGGGTCTTGTTGCCGCCATGAGAGTTTCATGATTTTATTAGATTTTGAGTAGATGCTGGGCGATATAGCCTCAGGTTCTACTATCATTTTGGTCAGTATCTCAGGTTGTATTTTTTATCTAAAGGTATGGGATGATAATCTGTTATCATTCTGAGTAAGGAAACAAAAGTGATCCACATGTATTTGAGGGTATCAAAAGTTTTTACAATTGAGTTGTTTGCTAGACTCATCAGTTGGCTAAACAGATGGGCTACTTGTAAGCAGATATAGTAATTTTTGATGGCGCTGAGGTTTTTACGATTCATCTTGTGATGAAGATTATACCCTTGATTTTTCTGGGCATTGAAACCTTCATTTTCGATCTTCCATCTTAATCTCCCTGCTTCAAATATAGTTCTATAGTTACTTGATGTAATTGGAAGACTCGTCATAAAATGAAACTTGGTGGTGGTAGATGCATCTTCCCCCAGATCGTAATCTATTTTCAAGCCAGTGACAGAATAGACATCTAATCCTTTATGGTTAAGTGAAGATTCACAATAGTCATATTTATATTCACTGCGTGAGTATTGGTTATGTACTTGGCAGCTTTGCGCACTTCGGGTAGTGCCATTTTCCTTTCTCAATTCTATTTCATCTTGAAGGCCGTAAAGGGTCTTATCTTTCCATACCATTATGAACTCCCATCCCTTATCCTTTATAGCCTTTTGTAGGGGATGTTTTAAAAACAATCCATCCATGACTAAACATATTGGAAGCCGTGGATACAGCTTTTTTAGCTTCTCTATAAGACGTAGGGTTGCCTTGTATTCACAATCTTGCTTAGTGTGTCCATCCTCATTATTCATCCATTCTTGACCCAATGAAATACTAAATCCATTGGCACACAATAGCTTTGCCTCTACTACATTTTGACTATAGGTTCTCTTTCCTTTTTTAGACTTTTTATAGGGACACCCAGAATAAGGAAGTTCATCAAACTTAAATACCCCTGTACCATCTATGGCTACTATAAAATATTTGTTCTCTAACCTAAATTTGTGGAATACCCGCTTTTCTAATAATTGTCTGACCAAGAATTGTTGTAACCGTTCAAACTGCTCACTTGAAATGCGCCTCAATACTTTATCTACCGTATCCATATGAGGAATGGGAACACCCAGCATCTTATGAAAATTCAATCGAAACTCTTGTGAATCCCGCTCGTTATTCATCCCATTGCGAGATCCTAAGCGCAGTAGATACATCATCACACATCCCATCACTAGACAACTCAATCGATATTCGCACGATGCCTTCCTGCGTGGATCAGTAACTATCTGCTCAATATCGCCTAATAAATTGGGAAAATAATGCTTTAGCAATCGCCTAAACTCGAATAATAAACCTTTGCTCTTTAAAACATTTTTCGTCGCTGGCTTGGATTTGTATCTTCTTTTTTTGACATTGTCATTATGAATTTGTTAGAGCAAATTTACAATTAACCGTAAACTATTTTAGTACAGCTTATTGTAATTTGCTCTTTTTCAATGTCTTATATGTTCGCTCTGAATCGCTGCAAAACACTCCTATTTAATGAAAATACTCATGGTTTGCCTGGGAAATATATGTCGATCCCCTTTAGCTGAAGGTATTATGAAAAGTAAAATAAGCATGATGGGGCTCAACTGGGAAGTAGATTCTGCGGGAACGAGCTCCTGGCATGAGGGTGAACTTCCAGACCAAAGATCAATAAAAATAGCTAAGGAAAATGGCATCGATCTTACCTCACAGAGATCGAGAAAATTTGATTCATCAGATTTCGATCATTTTGATCACATCCTAACAATGGATACTTCTAATTTTCAAAACATAAGAAGCATGGCAAAATTAGAATCACACATCAACAAAATCGATCTTATTATGAACTACGCATATCCTAATGAAAACAGAGTAGTTCCAGATCCATATTATAATAATGGGTTTTCAGAGGTTTTTGAAATGTTAGATACTTGTTGTAATAAATTTATTGAATTATACTCTAATCATTAAGCACTCCGTTTTTTCTTGAATGAGATTTATTTTCTTTTTTATCATTTGGCTTTATCCTATATTTTCCTTTTCTCAACTTTCCGAAAGTACCATTCAACGTATTCAAAAA
>JBCCIH010000226.1 GCA_039028315.1 Thermodesulfobacteriota bacterium
AAGAAGAGTTTTAAGCTCTTATTGCAGCGTCTTTCTCACCAACGCTGTATCTAACAAATGCCGTCTCTGTAATCTTTTTACCACTTGGCCACATCGTAACAATTGCACCGATTACAAGTAGCAAGCCCCCTGCCCAAATCCAGTTCACAAGCGGATTAATCATAGCCCTTATAGTAGCACTACCATCAGGATTAAAGCTACTAAGAATAATGTAGAGATCATCCTTAAAAGTTGACCTTAGGGCAACTTCTGTTTCCTGATTAATCTCGCGGTTTCCTTCATATTTATATATATTCTTCTCAGGCCTGATCTGATCTATTTCCTTGCCGGAAGCGAAAAGCGTAATATTAGCAATTGTTGCGTTTTTAGCATCAGTCGTATATTGCTCAATCCCATCAAATCTAAGACTATAGTCTCTAAGCTCCATAGACTCCCCTGCGTTTAGAGTAGATTGTTTTTCGGTTACAAATACTGATGAAGCCGTGACTCCAATTACAATAAGAACAACTCCCATATGTACTATATATCCACCATAGCGCCGTTTGTTTCTAGAGACCAGTTTCATAAAAGCTGCTATAGGATTTTCGCCTCTCTTCATTCTCACTCTAGTACCCCTAATAAATTCCGTAAATACAGTCCCGGTAACAAATGCACAAAGTGCAAAAGAGATTATTGCAACCACATCTCTCATCCCTAATATCAAAAGAACTATAATTGTCAGCACTCCTAAAATAGTTGGGTAAATAAAATTTCTTATCAGATTCTTAAACGATGCTTTCCTCCAGGAAATGATTGGTCCAACTCCCATGAGTAGGATTAGAACAAGCGCTATTGGAACGTTGACCCTATTGAAATAAGGAGGGCCTACTAAGATTTTATCCCCTGTCACCGCTTCAGATAAGATTGGAAAAATAGTTCCCAAGAATACTGCGAATGCCGCTCCTAAAAATAATAGATTGTTAAAAATAAAAGCGCTTTCTCTTGACAAAATTGAGTCAAAGCTATCCTCAGTTTCAAGGTCTTTTAATCTATATATAAACATTGCAAATGAGAAAAGGAGAATAAACGCTATAAAACCTAGGAACATAGGACCTATATCAGATTGAGCAAATGAATGCACAGATGAAATGATGCCGCTTCTAGTTATAAATGTGCCAAAAATCGAGAGAAAGAACGTGATTATAATTAAAGACATATTCCACTTTTTTAACATTCCCTTTTTTTCCTGGATCATTACGGAGTGGATAAAAGCTGTGGCCGCTAGCCATGGCATAAAGGCTGCGTTCTCTACAGGATCCCAGGCCCAATAGCCTCCCCAGCCTAGCTCAAGATAAGCCCACCTGGCACCCAGAAGAAGACCGATGCTCAAAAATGTCCATGCAAAGAGCGCCCATTTTCTTGAATATTTAATCCAGGCATCGCCCAGTTTCCCAGACAGAAGTGCGCCCATTCCAAAAGCAAAAGGAACAGTAACACCAACGTAGCCGAAATACAGTGTTAACGGATGTATAGCCATGTATCCGTTTTGGAGAATTGGGTTTAATCCCCTTCCCTCTTTAGGAGTAAAGGGAAGAGTTTCAAAGGGGTTTTCTACAAAAGCAATGATTCCGATAAAAAAGATTGAGACTACAGATAGAGTCGCAAGCACGTAGGGCATTAGGTCCCTGTCTTTATTTCTACTCTGTAGAACTACGATTGCAGTATAAATAGAGAGGACAAGACACCATAACAAGAGTGAGCCTGCCTGTCCTGCCCAAAGAGATGTGAAACGATAAATAGTAGCAAGATCGGTACTTGTATTTAATGCAACATACTTAAGATTGAAATCAAGATTTATCAGCGAATGAACAAGTGCTATAGTAGCTATCAATAACAACACGAAAACTGCTATTGCTGCATTTTCAGCGCTTCGTACAAAATCCCACTTGCGGGATTTAACGCCGTATATTGATGCAAAAAGAATATATATAGATATTACAAATGATAATAGGATTGAAATACTGCCGGTTTCTACCATTTAGTAAGAAGCTTCCTTGTTTTCATAGAGGGATTCAGCATCTTCGTACTTTGTAGGACATTTCGCCAATAGAGTATCCGCCTCAAACACATCATTTTTCGCATAAACTCCTTCCACTACTGCTTCTACATCATCCGCAAAAATATCGGGGATTATACCTTCATATTGAACATCTATAGTTTGAGCGCCGTCACTTATTTGAAACTCTAATGATCCGTCATTTTCTTTAACTATTGTCCCCGGTACTACGATTCCTGACACCCGTACTCTGCTGTCATATACATCCGGTACTTGGGCTCTAAGCTCCTCAACCGTGAGATAGTAGACCATAGTGTCTTTCACACCGCCGTAAACCAGATAACTGACAGTTAGAGCTATAATCGCAATTGCTATAATAAATTTCATTTTGCCTTTTAGCATAATTTATCTCAGTATTATTAAACTGTTTCCAACTGTTTCTTTAACTCCCTATTTTTTCTAAACAGATTATAAATATAAAGGATTAGAACTAACCAAACAACTACATGACCCCAAAAAAGATAGTTTAATCTAAGGGGTATATAATCGAGCTTAACACTTTCTAACCAGACCTTACCTTCTCCCTCGACAATGAGGTTTAACTTTATCAGATCTGGAGAAGAAGCTTTGTCTATATATAAAACTGCATCCGCTCCTCTCCAATTTGTAGTACCTGTGAGAGGAACTCTTGGGCCCCGAGCAATAAGCTCTTCACCATCGGGGAACTTAGCGATCATTTCCAGAAATGAAATACCTCTTGAATCTTCAGTAGCGGTGAGATCCTCTGATCGCATCCGGGCTGTATAAGTAAGACGTTTATTCTTAAAATCCTCATCTTTTAATTCAAAGAGCTCAACACTAATAGGTTCTTGAGTTTTAACTAGCAGTATAGTCTCACCTTCCGTAGACCTATCAATTTCAACATTTGTTTGAGTGATTATGTCAGAAACATCTGAAATAGGAAACTTCAGCTCTTGTTCTTCTTGAGCAATTGATTGGACAGATAATATGACAGAAAAAACTGCCAAAAATGTAAATAAATACTCTAATTTCATGACCTTAACCAGTTTATAGAATACCTGTGATTTTAAACATAAAAAGCTAATTCCCTGAATAAGTATAAGAATAACAATATAGGAGTCTATATATTAATTCTCTACTTATATGAAA
>JBCCIH010000227.1 GCA_039028315.1 Thermodesulfobacteriota bacterium
AATGTTGCTCAGGTAGCTGGCGATCAGCATGATCCATCGTTATCAAATAATATATCACCTCAAACAACAACAGTAGTACCAGGAAATGTACCTCCTCCAGAACCACCAGAGCCAGGAGGAAATGACTTGTTTATTCTTAAGTTTGTTTCCCCTAACCCTGTGGAGGTAAACACACCTGTTACCTTTACATTGGTAGTAGGTAATAACGGTGAGTTTGGTTCAGCGGCAACCGTAATTGATGCCCTACCTGCAAATATGACTTTTGTATCTGCAACAGCAAGTACTGGCGATCCTTGTAACTTCAACGAGCTTACTCGTCAGGTTACTTGTGATATAGGTACGGTACCATCAATTAATGAAGGTCAAACAGTTGTGGTAGAGGTTACGGTAATACCGACTCAAACCGGAACATTGCCAAACACAGCTCTATTGGCAAATATTACGGGCGATCCGAATACTGGTAACAATAATTCAATTGTTACAGTAAATGTAGTTGAGGCCGGTTCTGGTAACCCAGATCCTCCAGTTGTTAATCCAACACCTGCTCCAACAGATGAACCACCTGATCAAGGCGGTGGTGGCCCTAGCGCACCATCGGATGGTAACGGTGGAGACAGTGGTTGTAGCATAGCTCAAGGTCCCGTTAACAGCGGAAACTCTGCAGCAAACCTAGCACTTCTGCTACTACCGCTGCTAGTATTTGGATTTAGATCAATAAGAAAACAGAAATAAACGAATTACCGGGGAGAAGGCGGCTGCCTTCTCCCCCTTTTTTTTTCTTCCCTACAATTCATCACAAATTACACAAATAAGATAGAATTACATTATTTTGTATCACAGGAAAGTAATAGATGTTTGAGTAGGAATTACTTGATAAGGTATTGTAATTATTGGGAAAAGATGGTCGGGGTGAGAGGGCTCGAACCTCCGACCTCAGCGTCCCAAGCGCTGCGCGCTCCCAAACTGCGCTACACCCCGACTTTTAGTGGAAATGAGTATACCTATTTATTAAAAAACGACAAGATCTAAATCGCGTTTTTTTCAATAATACCAAATGATTGCTTCAGCATTAAAAACTTTAGCTATGGTATTAACCTAAATACTTATCATATACTTCTTTTGCCCAGAAAATCTCGGTACCTGATGCTAGAAGTGCAGTCTCCATAATTGCTTCTGCAATCTCCTCTTTACTTATACCAAGAGACAATGCTTTCTTAATTCGAGATTCTACGCAGTGAGGACATCTGCCGTGAACTGCAACAGCAATCGCAATTAGAGCTTTTGTATTTGGGTCTAACTTTGTCTCCCCTTCCACTGCTTTGTAGAACTGCCACCACCCCTCGGCCATCTCCGGGGCTCTTTTTTCAAACCATCTCTGATCATCAGCCATTCTCTACTACCTCCTATATGTTGTATGTACTATCTAATATGCTCAATAAACGAAGTAAGTCTAATAGACCTTATTTCAGATTCTTCATATAATCTATATATCTTCCTCTTCCCGACCCCATCTTATATGATGCATAGCCTATCGGGTTCTTTTCATAATAATTTTGGTGATACTCCTCAGCGGGATAAAACTCCAATGCGGGCCTTATCTCTGTAACAATCTCACTTGGATATCTTCCGCTATTTTGCGCTTTGTCTTTAGATTGTTCGGCAATCTTTTTCTGCTCATCACTGTGATAATAAATAGCAGTCCTATAATGCATACCCCTGTCAACAAATTGCCCTCCGCCGTCAGTAGGATCTACATTAATCCAAAAAACATCAAGGAGCTGATCAAAGGTAACCACATCTGGATCAAACAGGATCTGAACCGATTCAAGATGATTTGTTCTACCTCTGCAGACATCCTCGTAGGTTGGGTTCTTCTCCTCGCCGCCCGTATATCCGACTGTAGTAGATATAACTCCTTTTAAACTATCAAAAGGGGGCTGCATACACCAAAAGCATCCTCCTGAGAATGTAGCTTTTTCATACTTTGCTTGTGAATCAGTCATTTTCTAATACTCCTTGTAAATTTCTTTTGGACTTAGTTTATATAAATCAAGTAACCTGATACTCCCATTTACGCACAAATAGCATCTTTGGATTCTTACATTTATAAGATTATCACAAAAAGTGCTTATATAAGAGAATCTTGCTTAGTATCTTGTTGAGGATTGAGTAAGTATGATATAACAAAGTGAATGATTGGTATTCCCAATACTATTTTCAGAATAGATATTAAAAAAGGCCTTCCAAACGCAGCATAATTTTGCTGCAGGAATTCGTAAGATAATATCAGGCCGCCACTATAAAGCTGGTTAATCGTAAGTACAGATGTCAATATTAAATATATCCAGCAAATTAGTGTTAAACGATAACCCCATTTATTGCCTCGCCACAGAAGGACACCGCCTATAAGACCACAAAATCCTCTAAATACTATTGAATTAATAATAATAACCTTAGCAAAGTTAGGAAACTCGCCTATCTGTCCTAAAAGAGATAATCCTCCAAGCCCGGATAGTCCTGCTATAAGTGTAATAACTACTACTATTGTTTTTTTGCTCACAAGTCTAATTTAACCCTAACCAATGTAGGTTTTGTGAAACTCTCTCATGCTCGAAGGCTCGCCAATCACCGTAATTCTATCGTACTCATGAATAATAGTACTGCCTCTTGGTATGATAGTCTGCTCACCCCTTCGTATCAGAGCCACCAAACTACCCTCAGGCATATTTATCGAGCTTAGAGGCTTGCCTATAAGTTTCTCTGTAGGACCGTCTTTATGTATGTATAATGAATGAAATCTTTCATTATGAAGAATTGATTCTTTAAGTTGCTGTTCATCTTCAGCGACCATCCAGTCATCCATAAAGTTCTCATTTTCTATCTGTCTTGCGACCTGAGCAAGCATACGGACATGCTGGGTTGGATTATCAAGCGGACTAAGAAGAAAGAATATCGCATGCAGGATCTGCTCCTCCTGCTCGTCTGTTGCGGGATTGTTTACTTTCACATGAACCCCTGATTTAGAACGAACCATGACCATTTCCATCTGATTAAGTCCCTCTACCCTTGAGTGCGGAAGCGCGGCCCCATGGGCTACAGGTGTGACTCCAAGCACGGTGCCTTCAAAGAACTGTCTGTATAAATTGTCATATGATTCTGGAACAAATTGAGAGAACAG
>JBCCIH010000228.1 GCA_039028315.1 Thermodesulfobacteriota bacterium
CACGATATTGAACTCGCATTTTATGTTGCAGATAGAATAGCTATTCTTAGCGAAGGCCGTATTTTAGAGGTTGGAACCCCAGAGCAGATTAAGGCATCGAATAATTCTGCAGTAATAGATTTTATTAAACCTCAATTTGAGTAGTAAGGGAGAATAAAGAAAAATGAATACTCAAGTAAAAGTCGGGATATTCTTTGTTGCAGGACTTATTATATTGCTGGCGGTCTTTGATTTCGTTGGCGATATACCTTTCTTTAAAAATGAGTATAAACTCAAAACCTATTTTGATACGATAGGAGAGCTAAGACAGGGAAACCCGGTAAAAATTGAGGGTTATGATGTTGGGAAAGTTTCAAATATAAGTGTTCAAGACAGGAAAATCGAGGTTGAGTTTAGCGTTGATAAAGATGTTGGCATAAGAAAAGACTCACTTGCAACTATTAATCTAACAAGTCTTCTGGGAACCAGTTATATCAATCTTACATTTGGTAGTCCTGAAAGTCCTCCTGCTGTTTCAGGGGATGTTTTGCCGAGTAAAAACCCGGCTGATATAAATCAGATACTAACTAAGGTAGATTCTGCGGTTAGCTCAATAGACGGAGCACTAAGTGGGCTTGATGTATTTGGTTCAAACAAAGAGCAGCTTTCAAACATAGTAGACAATATTGATATCGTTTTAGAGAATGTTAAAGAAGGTAAGGGGACAATCGGCAAGCTATTTACTGATGATTCACTATACGATGAAGCAGAGGGCACATTTGAAAATGTAAATGAGATAACAACTTCAATTAAAGAAGGCAAGGGCACACTTGGTAAGCTGTTGAATGATGAATCTTTATATAACGATGCAAAAGTTGCATTGACCAATTTTGGGGAGCTTACTAAGAAGTTAAACGCCTCAGGTGGCACAATTGGCAAACTTTTAAATGATGACACTCTATATAACGAGGCAACTGGTGCAGCCACTAACTTGAATGACATACTAGAGAAAATTAACTCAGGTCAGGGCACATTGGGTCAGCTGGTGAACGATGATACCTTGTATAGAGATGCACAGGATACACTCTTAAAAGTAGATAAGAGTATTGATACACTTGATGATCTTGCTCCTTTGGGAGTTTTGGGTACTGCGCTAGGCGTCGTAACACTGTTCTAATCTGATGAATGTAGTACCTATAAATTTGTCATTTATAGACTTTAACGATCACACATTTCTTGTTGGCTATAAACAAGAAATCCAATCTCTCGCAGATTCAATTAAAGGCATAGGACTTCTAAACCCTCCGATTTTAAGACAAAAAGCCGAAAAATATCAAATCATTACCGGCTGGAAAAGGCTATTTGCATGTCAAGATCTTGGATTTGATGCTGTATCATGCTCAGTCTATGAAACGACAGATCTTGAAGATGATGACTCACTGAGGATTATCTACTCAGATAACGAATATAGGCTATCAGATTTAGAAATAGCTGAATTGATAGGGCTCCATAAATCACTGTGTGAATTAGATGACAATGAAATCATAAGTAATGTTTTGCCTATCTATAATATCCCGCCAAATAGAAAACATTTAGATAAATATTTAGCTATGTCATCCTTAGAGAACGACATTAAAACTGCATTTTATCAAGATAAAATTACGATTGAGCAATGTCTCATGCTCTCTGAGCTGAATTCGGAATCACGAACTAATATACTTGAAAAGATTCTCCTAAAATACAAACTAAATAACAATGAATCTAGGCAGGTTATACAGCATATATCAGAGTTAGCTTTAATATACTCAAAGTCAATTCTAGAGCTTTTATCTACGGTACATGATGAATATAATAACAATAAGATCGACAAAAATGATCTTAGGACCGAGCTCAAAAAGATGCGTTATCCAGACCTAGTCAGAACTGAGCAACAAGTAAAAGAAAAGATCCAGGATTTACAGTTGCCAGACAATATAAAGGTGCTCATAAATGGGTACTTTGAAGAAAATGAAATTGAGTTTCGAATTAGAGTAAATTCTGGTAGTGAAATAACTGAATTAATCACCGATTTAGAGACCATAAATCAAAACGGAACACTGGATAGCTTAATATCTACTATAAGAAAAGGCATTACCTAGAATATTATTAAATATCATATCAAATCTACTTTTCTGCTATAACCGCAATCCCAAACCAGAAGATTTTCCTCTATTTGCAGATGTTTGTTAATAGGTTAAAATAGATATATCTATATATATCACAAATCACATATATAGATTATTCTTGAATTACAAGCTGATTGTAAAAATCTCTAAAGATATTAAACAATCAAAGCACTGATGGAGGGGATCTATGAGATATCTATATATTATTATATTTACAATGTGCATTTTTGGCATAAATTATGCGAATGCACGAGAATGTTTACCCGATTGTACGTCAAACGATGGCAAATTTATAACTATTGCCGGAACTAACCTAAGTACAATAGTTGATCAAGAGATAGTCATTAACTTGGTTTCCAATACTGAACGTCTTCATTTTGGTATTTTTGACGGAGAGGCCAGTGAGAACTGGGATTTATCTCCTGGGCCGGGATCAAGATTTCACATAAAGTATGAGTTATATGCAGATCCCAATGGTGATGCGTCTGGCTTAGCGGGTCCTGTAATTGCCAGTTGGTTTGGAGATGGCAGTGCAGGTGCTAATCAGGGAACACCCATGGCTAATAACGACTGGTCAGATTTTAGTTTTGCAAATTCACCAAATGCCCTTTCTACTCAGGGTGATTATGTTTATTCAATGAGAATTACTCCTATTGATCCAAATGTCCCTGGTCTTTCTGAAAATGTATTTAAGATAAGAACAGACTATAAAATGTATGTTCCTGCTATGTTCCCGGTATCATTTATTACCCCTTTTGGTTCTCAAGAAGAAATGTTTTATCTATTTGAAGACTTAAATATTTTATATCCAAATGCAAACTTTAATGATGACGGGACGATGGTCTGCGGGGAGCCAGCGACAGAGATTTGTGACCCAAATGATCCTAGCTGCTGCCTATTTGAAACAAATTATGATGGTATATGGACATTTTTGATGGAAGTACCAGACGGCCTGACAGATCTGTTTGTATGGGACGGAGATCTTGATTACGGA
>JBCCIH010000229.1 GCA_039028315.1 Thermodesulfobacteriota bacterium
AAAGAAAATCCGGATAAATATTTTATGCCCGATCAATATAACAACCCTGCAAACCCAAGGGCTCATTATGAGACAACAGCCATGGAAATCTGGGAGCAAACACAGGGCCGTGTTACGCACTTTTTAGCCGGTCTTGGTACAAGCGGGACATTTATGGGAACCAGCCGAAGACTAAAAGAGCTAAACTCTGATATTCAGACTATCTCAATTGAGCCTGCTGAGTCTCTTCATGGGCTTGAGGGAATGAAACATATGCCTAGCTCAATTGTTCCAGGTATTTATGACGATACAAAGGCAGATAAACTGGTACGGGTTACAACAGAAGATGCATATGACACAATGAAGGATCTACTTAAAAAAGAAGGCATTTTCGTCGGACACTCAGGAGGCGCTGTAGCTTATGCTGCACTTGAATGCGCAAAAAATCTTGAGGAAGGTGTTGTGGTTACAGTTTTCCCGGACGGCGGCTATAGATATTTAAGTGGAGGAATATGGTGGTAAAAGTACATAAGTCAGCTAATGAAGGAATGATAAAACATGCAGAATCAGGATTCCCGCATGAAGTATGCGGGGTTATGATCGGCACGAGCGGCGAAATTACACACTACAGAGAATGTGGAAACTTAAACACCGAAAGAGCGCACGACCGCTACGAGCTTGACCCAGTGTCTTTTAAAGAGGCCGATGAATGGGCAAGAGAAAATAATATGGAGATACTGGGAATCTATCACTCCCACCCCGATCATCCGGCTAGGGCTTCAGAGACCGACAGGCAAAGGGGTTGGCCCGATTGGATATACATTATTTATTCCATCATGGGGGGTAAATACAGCGACGCCAAAGCTTGGGTCTTAGAAGACTTTGACGGGCAATTTAGTGAGGAAGAAATACAGGTTGTGGAAGGCTGAACATTGCAATTAACCGAAGATCAAATATACCGCTATAGTAGGCACATACTTTTGCCCGAGGTTGGGGGCGAGGGTCAAAAGAAATTGCTCGAAGCAAAAGTGTTTTGCGTAGGAGTAGGAGGTCTGGGCTCGCCAATAGCTCTTTACTTGGCAGCTGCCGGAGTAGGAACTCTGGGAATTGCTGATTCAGACCAAGTAGATATATCAAACCTTCAAAGACAAGTTCTTCACTATACTGAAGACATAGGAAAACCTAAAACTCATTCAGCTCAGGAAAAATTAGAAAAGCTAAATCCGGATGTGAATATTGTTTCCTATCACAATTTAATAACCAAAGACAACATCAGAGAAATAGTAAGAAACTATGATATTGTGGTGGATGGTTCTGATAATTTTCCAACAAGATATTTGCTTAATGACGCATGCTTCTTTGAGCAAAAAACTCTGATTTCCGGCGCCATATTTCAGTTTGAGGGACAGATATCGGTATTCAAGCCACATAACGGCGGCGCTTGCTATAGATGTCTGTACCCAGAAATACCGCCCCAAGGTATGATGCCTAGCTGCCAGGAGGCCGGTATATTGGGCGCGGTAGCAGGAACAGTCGGAACCATGCAGGCAGTTGAGACTCTTAAAGAGATATTGAAAATCGGGGACTCTCTAGAGAATCGGTTATTAGTATTCAATGCTTTAAAGATGACATTTGACTCCGTAAAGGTAAATAAAGACCCTAAATGTAAGCTATGCGGTTATAAGCCGTCTATTCATGAGATAGTAGAATATCTTCAGCCAGAGTGTGATTTATCGGATCCTGTAGAGTCCTAAAATAATCAAAAATTTCTGATCCAATCAGACCGTAATTTGCTATAACTAGGGCTAACTTGACAATACCCCCTTGCTCCACCATACTAAACTACTCAAAACAGCTTTTTACACTTTAAATATTACTAATTTCGAGGAATTATATTAAATGGATTTAAGCCAAGTTTTTGAGAGCACACTTTTAATTGGTCCTGAAATCTCTCTTATTCTAGCAGGTTTAATTATCATAGTTCTGGATCCGATCTCACGGGGATCAGTCAAGAATAATCTAGTTGGAATAGCTCTTGTTGGTTTGATAGTTGGTTTTGTGCTTAATTTAGAGAGATTTGGAGCCTCCGAGACTGCCTTTTCTGGCGCTCTTTCGCTTGATCAATTCGCGGCATATTTCAATGTGATATTTTTAATCGGCGCATTTCTGGCAATTATTCTCTCAAGAGACTATCTCAAAAACGTAGGTAAATTTTCAAACGAGTTCTATGCACTGATACTCTTTTCTACCTCAGGTATGATGATATTAAGCGCTTCAAGGGAGTTTATGACATTATTTTTAGGTTTTGAAATAATGTCTATTTCTGTATATATCCTTTCTGCATTTAATAGAAAATCCATAAGATCTACAGAAGCAGGGATAAAATACCTTATCCTAGGCGGGTTCTCATCCGCCATTCTTTTATATGGAATAGCACTACTTTACGGCGCTTCAGGCTCCGTATATCTTCAAGAGATAGTTAGTAAGTTTGATCCTTCTAACCCGCTTTTCATTGCGGGAAGCGCACTTGTGCTTATTGGATTCATCTTTAAATTAGGGGCGTTTCCACTTCACCAATGGGTTCCTGATGTATATGAAGGAGCTCCAATGCCGGTCACCGCATTTATGTCAGTAGGTGTTAAGGCGGCGGCTTTTGCAATTCTTTTAAGGGTTATATTTGAAGGATTTACAGAAATTCAGCTTACAATCATGCCGGTTCTTTGGATTATAGCAGTGTTTACTATGCTGGTAGGTAACATTGCGGCGATAGCCCAAAAGAGCATAAAACGAATGCTTGCATACTCTAGTATAGCGCACGCAGGTTATGCACTGGTAGGGGTAGTGGCAGCTTATGGTGGGGATAAGTTAGCTATAAGCAGTGTTATTTATTATCTTTTTGCATACATGTTGATGAATCTTGGGGCTTTTGGCGTGTTGGCATATCTTTCAAGAGACGGCAAAGAATGTGAGACATTTGAGGATATATCAGGGCTTTGGAAAAAAAGACCCTACTTAGCCGTGGCGCTGGGAGTATTTATGTTCTCACTGGCCGGAATACCCCCGACAATAGGGTTTTTCGCTAAATACAGAATATTCTT
>JBCCIH010000230.1 GCA_039028315.1 Thermodesulfobacteriota bacterium
ATTTAGACCCACTCACCTTACTGCATATGCTTCATCAGTTGCCGAGCTTTCCGCAGCACAGCTAAAAGGGATGCTCGATATACACCCACGCTGGGTCAATACCAACTCAGGGCCTCAAGACGATGATATAAGGGCCCGCGCACTTAAAGCATGGGGCACAAAAGCATCTAGCTGCTGGGGTTGCTGTGAAATAGGGATTATGGCAGTAGAAACATGGAATAGCCCATATATGGTCACATGCGATGACGGAGCAATATTTGAGGTGGTCGACAAAAACAACAAGCCCGTATCCAATGTAGAGGACGCAGCGAAGGTGCTTGCGACAAATTTGACCAATTTTGCAATGCCTATGATCCGCTATGAAGTGGATGATATTATAGAAATAGGGCCGCCATTGCCAGAGTTCCCGGGATTTAGAACCGTAACCAGAATATTGGGCAAAGCCACGTTTTGGTTTGAATACGGCGATAAAAAAGTCCATCCAACAGCATTTAGCGATATTTTAGAGCTTGAGAAAGAGGTCGAAGAGTTTCAGATCGTGCAAACAGGGAAGGGGGCTGATATTAAGCTCGTTTGCGGAGGTGAGCCTGAGCTCGATGAGATAAAGGACGTAATCCTAGAAAACCTTCACAAATATGGCCTAAAAGATGTGGAAATATCATTTGAAATAGTGGATTCCCTACCTCATCACCCAGAAACTGGCAAAATCAAGCGTTTTATACCACTTTAGTATTTACCTTAAGTGTTAAATGTAACCATCTGAGATAGCTGTATATTACATGGCTTCTTTGCTTGTATGCTTTACGCCATGCCATCTTTTAAGAGCGATTAGAGACCATATGGCCTCAATTACACCAAAAGGCCAGGCGCCTTGTAAAAATCCGTACGCTGAGCCCAGCATACAGGCAAAAGCAAAGCCTAAAATATACCAGTGGCTCCTTTTCTCAAGGGCATAGAACACAAGCATAGCGCTCACGGCAAATAAGCCAAAAAGTGATAGTGCGTCCATTTAAAACCCTTCCAGTACATTTTTTCCAATAGCGCGGCCGCTTTCCTGAAGCTCATGGGCCTTTTTGAGGTTCTCAGCGCTCATTTTGCCCAAATTATTGGTTACTGTTGAGACAATTTCACCACTATCAATCATCTCAGATACCCGGTTAAGTAATTCGTGCTGAACTTCTATATCCTCTGTGTGGAACATAGAGCGTGCAAACATAAACTCCCAGCTAAAGCTAAGAGCCTTGAATTTGATGCTGTTCATATCAAGAGAGTCTGGATCATCAATAATAGCAATGTGTCCGCGGGGTTTTATAAGCTCTACGATTGCCGGGAAATGTCCTTTTGTTCCTGATAGTGAGATGACATATCGGGGCTCAAGCCCAAGAGACTTAACTTGCTCAACAAGTGATTCTCTGTGGTTAATTACATGATCAGCGCCCATTTTCTCCACCCACTCTATTGTTTCAGGCCTTGATGCGGTGGCTATTACCGTAAGCCCTGTAAGTTTTTTGGCGAGTTGAATAAGAATTGATCCAACCCCTCCGGCGGCGCCTATTACTAATAGGCTCTCTCCTGTGCCTTCGCCATGATTTATTCGAAGCGAATCAAAAAGAAGCTCCCAAGCTGTTATTGATGTTAGAGGAAAACCTGCTGCTTCAGCAAATCCAAGAGATGTGGGCTTTTTTCCTACAATTCGCTCATCAACTGCGTGGAGCTCAGAGTTTGTTCCAGGGCGAGTAAGGTCGCCTGCGTAGAAGACCTCATCTCCTACCTTAAAATGGCTAACTTCGCTGCCAACCTCGACAACCACGCCTGCTGCATCGTAGCCAATTATCTTAGTGCCGCTCTCAGGTCCAAACATTGCCCGAACCTTTACGTCCACAGGGTTTACAGATATTCCCTTTACCTCAACCAAAAGGTCTTTGGGCCCTATTTCAGGCCTAGCCGCCTCAAATTCTATAAGTGAATCAGGGGCAGTGATCGGGCCTGCCTCGTTGTAGCCTATAGCTTTCATATTTGACTCTCCTTTTTGACTTTATTCGTAGTCAGTCTAAATAAAAATGCTGGTAATATCCAGCATCCTAAGCTACACTTTGTTTATATCCAAAAGCGGAGGCGTTAATTATGAGATTAGTTCTTACATTAGCACTAGCATTAGGACTAGCATTTGGTAGTATGGCAATCACTTCATCAGACGTGTTTGCTTGCGGCGGAAAAGATAAAGGCGCTACAACTGAAGACACAACACGTGATTCAGAAGGCACCCAGTCATAGCAGACAGTGTCTGCCAACGTTAAAGTTCTACGTAGCTGATTATTTATTACTACAACTGTAGTATTGATATATAAAAAGTTGCTAAGAACTTTGCTCCGGCATATGTTCTCTGCTCAACAGGGCGTAGCCCGAGAGAAGCAATATAGGCCCTGACGTGATTTAATGATTGCGCCGGGGTTTTTTTTATTCTTACCTATCCAAATAGGCATTTTCCAGTGCTGCAGTATCTTCGAACATCTTATATGATATGATTTGTCCATCTTTAACTTTGCAAACCAGTACCCATTCACACTCAAAAAGCCGCCCGGTTTTCTTTACTCGGTGTTTCATAAGCCCAATGGCAAATACATAATCGTCTTTTTCTATGAATTCATATACCTCAAATGCCTCTGTATCAAAGAGCTCGCCTAGGATGGCAATAAATTCTCTTGCTCCCTTCTTGCCATGAAAAGTTCTGTAGTTAGGGACGGTGTCGGGCCCAGGGGCTGAGAACACGGCGTCTTCATGTACAGCTTCAATCGCCTGATCTAGATCCTGATTGAAAAGGGCTGATAAAAATTTTTGAACTGCATTTTCGCTCATCACTGTTCTCCGTTAAATTCTACATATCTATTTTATAAACACTGTCGGGCTTAATTTTAAAAATCACCCTTACATCGCCCTCTTGATGATATGGATATTTATCCTGCCCAATGTACTTCTTCGCCAAAACATCTGTATGCTCAAACGCACCATCATGGGTTTCTTCAACCACTTTTCCCCTTATCATTGCCTGACGGTAGGGGTTCTCAGAATC
>JBCCIH010000231.1 GCA_039028315.1 Thermodesulfobacteriota bacterium
GGATTCATATTGCCGTCATCACACCCGACCGCCCCGCCGGCACATGAAGACGGATCAGAAGTCATATCGCATAGGGTTTTGTAATATGTACACATGCTGTGGTCCTCTAAGATGCCGTTCTGGTTGTTTATTCCATATGTTGCGAGCTGGCCTCCTATAGACAATAAATTGCAGTTGTCATCCGCAAAATCCGGTAGCGGCGGCAGCGTTACACCAAAAGTTATCTCGTGTTTATTGTCTACGTGGAAATAAGAGAAGTCAGTACAGTCAAGACCAAGCGGCGGCAGCATGGGCACTAAATCATTTGTGTTTACAATCCGGAAACTTATACGGTTAGGCGCATACTCTCCCTCGTATGTACTAACCCACGCGCTGTCCCCAGCGGCAGGGCCTGCAAAGTTGTACATAATAACTGTATCTATATTTGTAGTATTTTGAGAAAAATCAGGGAAAGCTAAAAACGCAAGTGCAGCTCCCAGGCTGTGGCCAGTAATATAAAGAGTAGTAAAGTTTCCAGTCATTGCTAGCTCATCAACTTTTGATAGAATTGTGCTTTCTATAGGGAAATCATCCGTTCCTGTATAGACTCCCTGAAAACCCCCTGAGACTTTTCCTGAGGTAGGAACGAAATTATACGGAAGCTGTATTGCCGCAATGTCGGTAATTGCATCTGTGAAGTTAGCTGTACCTCTGAAAGAAACATATATGCCCTCTTCTTTTGTCGCCACGAACGCAATTGGAATCACCCCGTCATCATCCTGACATGTGCTGTTAAAAAAGCTGGAAACACCCTGGAATATAACCTCTTCAAGCACAAATGGAGCCGGTACTGTGATTGCACTCTTTCCTCCGTTTATGCATTGAATTCTCTGCTCGTATGCCACAAGCGCAAGCTCTCCAAGCTCAATTGCGAGATCTAGATCAAACTCTGGAGCCTCTGCGCCAGGCTCTTGTCCATCATTTCCGTTATTATTGCTGTTGCTGCAGCCCCCTGCAATTCCAAACGAAATTGTAATTAATAGAAGTAATGCAAATATGCCGGTTCTTCTCATGATACTCCCCTCCTTTTAAGTGATTGTTAATATTATAGCTAAAGTTTGAATTATAGTAGAATAAGACGACTAAATAAGTCCATAGATAATCCCCACAATCCCCCCGCCCGCAATAAGCCAGGTCGAATTAATCCTTAGCCAAAATAATCCCCCGATGCAAAGAAGAGCAATAATAATAGTAAGAGGATCAATCAGTGAGACTCGGGCAAGCTGAATAGTTACAGCAGCCATAAGCCCAAGTGATGCTGCATTTACTCCATCCAGCGCTGCGCCGGCCAGGGCTGACTTTCTAAGCCACGGTACTGCACGGTTTACAAACGGAACAAAGAAAAAAGATGGTAGGAATATAGCCACTGTTGCAATTATAGCGCCTTTAAGTCCGCCCACTATATAGCCAATAGCAGAGGCCGTTGTAAGAAGAGGTCCCGGCGTAACCTGCCCAATGGCCACAACGTCTATTAACTGCTGAGTTGTTATCCATCCAAGAGAGTTTACAAAATCTGCCTCTAAAAATGCCAGCAGTACATAGCCGCTTCCGTAGAGCACGGCCCCAATTTTAAAGAAGGTCAAAAACATTGTAGCAAAGGTAAATTCAGCTGCCGTAATAGCTGCTATATTTATCCCAATAATAGGAGTAACAAAGCTAAACATTTTTGAGCTGCCCATATATCTATAATTCCTAAAGATCATGACTATCAGGCCGCCTAAAAAGATTAGAAGTATTTCATTGATGCCGTAGAAATATGCTGCGACTACTGCTACTCCAACAAGCGATGTAAGTACTCCCTTTACAGCCTTTCTGCCCAATACCCAAAGCGCTTGTAGGACAATTGCAATAACAACGGGTTTAATGCCGTAGAACAAAGATTCCGCATATGTCGTAGTTCCGTAAACAACATAGAGCCAGGTAAGTATCGTAACCATAATAGCAGAGGGAAGGATGAAACTGGCCCCTGTCACGAGCATGCCCTGCCATCCGGCCCGGCTATAGCCCATATGAAGAGCCATCTGGGTTGAATTAGGTCCGGGGATTAGATTTGTCGCGCCCATGAGGTCTAAAAACTCCTGCTCGTTCAGCCACTTTCGGCGCGTCACAATCTCATCGTGCATCATCGCTATATGGGCTGGAGGCCCTCCGAATGCCACTATCCCCAAACGAACAAATAAGATAGCTAGCTCTTTTAATTTATGAGATAAGACTTGCTCTGGTTTCATTGTTAGTGAAAGTTACAGGAAAATAGACACTCAGACAATACAATATTTAGTGTGTTAATATTAAATTCATAATGCTATTATAGTTTGGAAATAATAGCTGCTACTTTGGAGGGGACAATGAGTGATGAGAAGACGTACGAGGGAAGCTGTTTTTGCGGAGATGTTGAAATTAAGGTGACCGGGGAGCCGATTGCCATGGGTTATTGCCATTGCGAAGACTGCCGCAAATGGGCAGCCGCTCCTGTGAATGCATATACACTGTGGGAGCCTAATTCCGTAAAGTTCATTAAGGGACAAGATAATACTATTACTTATCATAAGACCGACAAGAGTTACCGCGTTGCTTGTAAAACCTGCGGCGGACATATCTTAACCGATCATAAAGCGATGGATATTTTTGATGTTTATGCATCAATAATCCCAGAGTTTAATTTTGAACCAGTTATACATGTTCATTACCAAGAAACAGTGCTAAGGATCAAAGATGGTCTTCCGAAGTTCAAAGACCTGCCCGCTGAGGTAGGAGGATCAGGCGAGCTGATTGAGGAGTAATCAAAAAATTTAGTATGATTAACATACCAGTTTGATATAGATTATTGCAATCCTAAAAGTCAGATAATTGCGTACTAAGTTATAGACAGCATTTCTTAGCAATAACAGAATTTCACTTCAGGCGTCATTTCCTTCAGGTGGTGTTCCAAGCGGACCACCAGTTGCATGGACTGGGCGTGGAGAAGAGATCCGTAATGTAAATGGTGATTGGCTAATAACTGTTTGGGTTGTTTGCGCACC
>JBCCIH010000232.1 GCA_039028315.1 Thermodesulfobacteriota bacterium
CAATGCTGTTAATATTGACGATGTTGAAATCAAAAAAGCTACAGATGAAATGCTTGAGCCTTATAGCAATGAACAAGGCGAGAACCCATACACAATCCACCATGCGCTTCAGGATATCATGGGTGAGTTTGTAGGTGTTTTCCGTACTAAAGAAAAGCTCCATGAAGGAATAGAAGAAATTGAAGTACTAAAAGAAAGAGCACAAGTATTAAAGATAGAGGGTACCAGGATGTACAACCCCGGATGGCATCTTTGCAAAGACCTAAAATCAATGCTCATAGTATCAGAGGCAATAGCCAGATGCGCTCACCAAAGAGAAGAGAGCAGAGGGGCACACAGCCGAGTAGACTTCCCAGGATATGACGATGAAAAATGGGGCACGGTTAACTCAGTAATCTCAAAAGATAACGGCAATATGAGGATTAGCACATCACCTCTCCCTCAGATGCCGGATGAACTAAAGAAGATAGTAGAGGGAGGATATAAATAATGTCTGTTGCTAAACTTAATATATACCGCGGGGACGCAAGCGGAGGGCAGGAAGTAGAATATGAAGTTCCGGTAGAAGAGGGCATGGTTGTACTGGACGCTATTCATTATGTCCAGGCGCATTATGACGGCGATCTTGCAGTAAGATGGAACTGTAAAGCTGCTAAATGCGGCTCATGCAGCGCCGAGATTAATGGTATGCCAAAGCTTACATGCAAAACAAGGCTTGACTCTCTCCCGTTAGACAAACCTATAAAAGTCTATCCATTAAAGACTTTCCCAATTATGAAAGACTTGGTAACAGATGTTTCTTGGAACTATGAAGTTAGAAAGAAGATACCTCCATTTAAGTATCCTGAAGATACAGACTGGAAAATGCAGCAGGTAGATGTTGAGAGAAGCCAGGAGTTTAGAAAATGCATTGAGTGCTACCTTTGCCAGGACGTATGTCACATATTAAGAAATCACAACAAAAAGAACGAGTTCTTCGGACCTCGTATGATGATCAAAATTGCAGAACTTGAGATGCACCCACTGGACACTGAGGACAGAAAAGAGATGTTAAGACAGGCAGCAGGAATTGGGTATTGCAACATCACAAAGTGCTGCACAGAAGTATGCCCAGAGGAAATTCATATAACAGACAACGCTATTATTCCTCTTAAGGAAAGAGTCGCAGACACATATTTTGATCCGCTACAGTGGATACTTAGTAAAGTTAAGAGAAGCTAACACAAACGCACAAACAATAAGGAGATTAAGTTGAACATTCACGAGTATCAGGCTAAAGAACTATTATCAAAGTACGGAGTTGCCGTTCCAATGGGAAAGGTAGCTTTTCATGAGGATGAAGCAGAGCAAATAGCAAATGATCTTAAGTCAGAGAAATTCGTTGTAAAAGCCCAGATACATGCCGGAGGAAGAGGAAAAGGCGGAGGAGTAAAGCTTGCAAACGTTCTAGATGAAGTAAAAAGGCTTGCATCAGAAATACTCGGAATGAACTTAGTCACACACCAAACAGGACCAGAGGGAAAACTGGTAAGCAAGGTACTTGTTGAAGAAGCTTCAAATATTGCAACTGAGCTATACCTAGGAATGGTAATAGACAGAGCTACAGAGAAGATTGTAATTATGGCCAGCCAAGAGGGCGGGATGGAAATTGAAGAAGTAGCCCGCACAAACCCTGAGAAGATCTTAAAAGAATATGTAGACCCTACTGTTGGTCTTCTTCCATATCAGTGCAGAAAGATCGCTTATTTCCTAGGTCTTAAAGGAAAAACAGTAAATAAAGCTGTCAAATTCATAATCGGTCTATACAATGCATTTACTGAGAACGACTGCTCACTAGCAGAGATAAATCCTCTAATTCTTACAAATGACGGTGATGTATATGCACTTGACGCTAAAATGAACTTTGATGATAACGCTCTTTTCAGACACCCTGAAATTGAGAAAATGCATGACCCTGCCGAAGAAGATCCCACTGAGCTTGAAGCAAAGAAATGGGGAATAAGCTATGTAAAGCTTGACGGCAATATAGGATGTCTTGTAAATGGTGCTGGGCTTGCAATGTCCACGATGGATATTATTAAACACCACGGCGCTGAGCCTGCCAACTTCCTAGACGTTGGCGGAGGAGCAACCGCTGAGCAGGTACTGCAAGCACTAAAGATGATCCTAAGCGATCCTAACGTGAAAGCGATTTTTATTAACATCTTTGGCGGTATAATGAAGTGCGATACAATAGCCGAGGGTGTAATCACTGCTGCTAAAGAAGTTGGGATTGAAGTGCCTTTAATTGTCAGATTAGAGGGCACAAATGTAGAGCTTGGCCGCAAATTGCTATCAGAATCCGGTCTTAATATCATAACTGGGTCAGATATGCGAGACGCCGCTGCAAAAGCAGTAGAAGCAGCAAAATAATCCACAAATATAGATTTATTAACGGTTATTTATAAATTCTGACAGTATAGTTGTAACTAACTGTGATCACTAACTTTATACTTTATATTTTTCCTATTTTAACCCCTTGACATTGCCATGATGATGATTACTTTGTCAGAAGGAGGCATATAACGATATGAATGCAATAGCTGTAAGAGAACCGCTTAACATATTTCTCAAGGAAATTGATAAATATCCTGTTCTTAGCAAAGAAGAGGAATATGAGCTAGCGGTAGATTATTACGAAACTAAGGATTTGGAAGCAGCAAATACCCTTGTTGTATCTAACTTAAGATTCGTGGTTAAGATCGCAAGAGAGTATTTATCATATGGTTTTCCACTTTCCGATTTGGTTCAGGAAGGAACTATGGGACTTATGAAAGCGGTCAAAAAATTCGACCCTTACAAAGGCTATAGGTTAATTTCATATGCCGTGTGGTGGATAAGGGCTAGTATACAAAACCATATTATGAAATTCTGGAGCCAGGTGAAAATTGGTACAACTCAGGCCCAGAGAAAGCTGTTCCATAAAATAGGAAAAGCAAAAAAAGAGTTAAACATC
>JBCCIH010000233.1 GCA_039028315.1 Thermodesulfobacteriota bacterium
ACGCTATTCTCATTTGCCATAGCGTTAGATTGTAACACTAAGTTAAGTAGGGGCAAATATTAATTGTTGGTGGCGAGATAAAACTATGCTAGAATTCTCGTAATTTACTTTTCTACAAATGTAGATGGAGGAAATAAGAATGAAAAAACTACTATTAGTCCTCGTATTCGTTTGTACCTTTAATATATCAAACTCTGATGCTCAAGTTTTTTTGGTCTGCAGTGAAGAAACTGATGAAGTACTGGCATACAATGGTATAAACGGATCATTTATAAATCCTTTCGTATCTTCTATGAGTGGTGGTATAGATCAGCCTAGAGGAGGTGTTGTCGGCTCAGATGGCAATTTATATGTTTCGGGTCGTGCTTCTGATAATGTAATTAGATATAATGGCCAAACTGGTTCTTTTATCGACGTGTTTGTGCCCGCAGGTAGTGGGGGTCTTGATGCTCCTGATTCACTAATTTTTGGCCCTGATGGAAATCTATATGTTGCAAGCTTTTCTAATGATAACGTACTCAGATTTGATGGAGAGACAGGTGAATTCATTGATGAATTTGTTGCTACGGCAGCAAATGGGGGCTTGGATAGTCCTACTAGTCTAGTATTCGGACCAGATGGTAATCTCTATGTAAGCTCTTTTCTTGAGAATGGCGTATTTAGATATAATGGTGCCACAGGAGCATTTATAGATATATTTGTTCCCAACAACAGCGGAGGTTTAATACGTGCGGTTGACCTTGCCTTCGGACCTGATGGAAATCTCTACGTATCAAGTAATCAAACTAGTGAGGTAAAAAGATATAATGGCACCACAGGGAATTTCATAGATGATTTCATTACCAGCGGTAGCGGGGGTTTATCCAATCCCATAGGGCTTCTATTTGCATTTGATAGTATATTATATGTAGGCGATGATTTTTCAAATCAAGTTCTAAGCTACAACGCCAATACCGGTGCTTTCATAGATGTGTTCGTAACACCTAATAGTGGAGGTCTTAATGATCCATACTGCTTGCTCTTCATTGATAGAATAGCGAGAAATGTTCCAACGTTATCCGAGTGGGGACTAATTGCCATGGCTGGTGTTTTAGGTCTGGTTGGATTTATAGTCATGCGAAAAAGAATGGCTACTGCTTAAACTCTAAAACTTTTCACAAAAAATTTTAGGGGCTTTCACGCTAGTGTCAGCCCCTTTTTTTATTCCTAAATTGAGACTTTAACCCTTAATTGATATAATCATCTAGCTATGTCAGAGCAGACCCCGATGCTAAAGCAGTATGTTTCCATTAAAAAGGAGTATCCGGACTCTATCCTTTTTTTCCGCCTGGGGGATTTCTATGAGATGTTCTACGACGATGCCAAGGTCGCATCAAAAGTACTGGGCATAGCGCTTACATCCAGAAACAAATCAGGCAAAAATCCGGTGCCGCTTTGCGGAGTGCCATTTCACAGTGCTGAGCCCTATCTGGCCAAGCTACTTAAAGAAGGACACAAAGTTGCCGTTTGCGAGCAGGTAGAAGATCCCAAGACCTCTAAAGGCGTCGTTAAAAGAAAGGTCGTAAGAGTACTCACACCTGGGGCAATAATAGATACAGAAAAGCTAGACTCGAAATCAAACAACTACCTTGCCAGCGTTTATGTAAATAACCATTCCTATGGTTTTTCCTACACAGATATCTCAACCGGCACTTTTAGAACAACTTCTTTTAGTTCATTAGATGCTTTATTAGATGAGCTCTCACAAATAGAGCCTAAAGAACTATTACTTCAAGATGAAGAAAATAGAGGAAATATCTCAAGATCAGATTTGATAGGGTCTAAGAATATTCTAGTTACAGAACTTGACCCATGGATTTGGGACCTTGACCGTTCAAAAGAGCTTCTATTAGAGCATCTGTCTGCAAAAACCCTTGAGCCCTTTGGGCTTGAAGAACACCCTGACTCTATCACTGCATCAGGAGCTTTGATCCAGTATTTAAAAGACACTCAGATGGATGAGATGCCTCCCTTAGATGAGCCTCAATATTATGAGAAGTCTGATTATTTATTAATTGATGAATCAACTAAAACAAATTTAGAGCTCCTAAACACAATTAGGGGTGAGAGTGAACACGGAACTCTGTTTTGGGTTCTCGATGAGACCATGACTGCTATGGGAGCCAGGATGCTTAAGTTCTGGATAGCAAACCCGCTTATAAATAAGAAGAATATAGAAGAAAGGTTAGATAGCGTCACTGAATTTAGATCTGACCCCAGATTAAAAACTGACATTAGATTGGTGCTTAAGGACATAAGCGATATTGAACGACTGATTGGAAGAATCTCAACCACCCAAGGAAGGCCAAGAGATTTAGGTTCTCTTAGAGACTCTTCCTCCTATATAAAAGAGATAAAAGAAAAGCTGGAGAGCTCTGAAGCAAAAACACTTAAGGGAATCTCCAAGGATATCGATGGGCTTGAAGATCTAAAAGAGCTCCTCCAAAATACTCTCGTAGACGAGCCGCCTGTTTCATCCAGAGAGGGCGGGATAATTAAAGAAGGTGTGAATGCAGAGCTAGATGAGCTCAGGTCCATAAGGCGGGACGGTAAAAAATGGATTGCAGAGCTTGAGGGAAGAGAAAAAGAGGCAACCGGTATTACTTCTCTAAAAATTGGCTATAACAAAGTGTTTGGTTACTACATTGAGGTTACTAAAACTCACTTAGACTCAGTTCCTGAGCACTATATACGAAAACAGACGCTCGTAAATGCAGAGAGATACATCACCCAGGAGCTTAAGGATTACGAAGAGAAGCTATTAGGCGCCGAGGACAAAATACTAGATATAGAAAAAGAGCTCTTTGAAGAGGTTAGAGTCAAAGTGGCGCTTCATTCAGATAGGGTTAGAAAAACAGCTAGTCTCATTGCAAGAATTGACGTTCTATCATCTCTTTGTGAGGCGGCGGAAAAATATGATTATGTACGGCCTG
>JBCCIH010000234.1 GCA_039028315.1 Thermodesulfobacteriota bacterium
GTAGCAACTTTTAGAATCCCTCTTTTCTCCGCATATCTAACATAGGGGTATGCAAAAATCGCAGTTGGAAGAACTGCAATCAGATAAACGTGCCAAAGATCATTGTCATCTACCCCGAGCTCGGTCCAGCTTAGAGGATATATAAATACAAACAAGTTTACAGTTAGTGATATTACAGCTGCGCCTAAGAATAGTTTTTTAATCTCCGGGTCTTTTAGATAACTCAGTATTTCAGACTCTTCATGAAGAAAATCTTTTTTCTCAATCTCAGGGAAGAAAATGATAGTAAAAATGATTGCTATTAGACCTAAAGCGGCAAGGATATAAAATACATTAGTAAATCCAATTTCAGCTGCTAAAAGAGGGCCCAATATAATTGCTATAATAAACCCAACTCCAATTGTAACCCCTACAATAGTAAATGACTGCGCTCTTACTTCATGACGCGTTACATCACCCAATGATGCAATCGCAACAGAACTTACCGCACCCGCCCCCTGAATAACACGGGCCAAAATGAGCTCAACAATATTATCTGCAAGCCCACATATAAGGCTTCCTATTGTAAACACAGCGAGTCCAATTAAAAGCGCTTGCTTTCGGCCAATTTTGTCGCTAAGCCAACCATATGGAACCTGAAGAAGGCTCTGTACAAGCGCATATATTCCAAAGGCAATTCCGGCTAGTCCTATATCTGCACCAGGGTAGCGCTCTGCATAAACACTGAAAACAGGCAATATCAAAAAGATCCCCATAAGCCTTATTGCCATAATGAGGCCAACCGACGCGACCGCTCTTGCTTCAGTTTTATTAAGTTTCATAATATTTTGTAAAGGTGCTTGTTTATAAAAAGTTTTTAATTCTAACACGTTAGCATAAAATTGATATAAGGTCATTGATAGTACTGCTCGTATATGTAAGCTTAAGGTAGTGATGAAGCTTAGAAAGACCGCGCACAACATAGAATCAGACTCTTTTGATAAAGAGCAGTTTGAAAATCTACTTTCGCATTCAGATGAGTTGAATATCTTAATAGATAGTGGAAGCAATCTGCTGCCTCATTTTGATGCTCTCATTATGGATCTATTTTATTCGTTTTATAAACACAATGTTTTATTCCTACCACAAGATACTTCAAAGAAAGGCTCCGCATTGGCGAGAAAACTGCTTCAAAAGGTGTTTATAGACAAACATTACAAAGAGCTAAGAGAGGAAACCATTTTAGATAACTTTAAATCCGCCCTTGCAACAATTGACATGGGAAATCAGATTCTAGGGTGGATTCGCTCTGATGAAGGTCCCGGAGAAAAAACACTCCTAAAAGAGTGGGAAGTTGATCAGGCTGAAGACAATGTCAGTCAGCTTGAGGAAGAAATAGAGACCTGGGATGAGGTGGATCAGGAAAACGAGGAACTTGGTGATGAATTTCAAAAGGCTAAACAAGAGAAACAAGATGAATTAGAAGGGGAACAGGAGAATCTTGATCAGTTAATTCAGCAGCAAGAGCAAAATCATGACAAAATGGATTTCGATATGGAGAAGATGGTCAAGACATCTCTTGAGCAGACTGATCAGAATATTGAGGATGCAGAAGACGAAATACAGTCCTGGGATTCTTCGATGGGTAATCCAGGTGGAGATGATAAAGGAGTAGGTGAAAAACTGGACCTGGCATCAAAGCTCGGTAAGAATGAGAAACTTAGAAAACTCTCACGCATTGTGGGAAGTCTTAAAGATGAGATGATGAGCACTAGAAGAAAGGTTTGGTCAAAAAGGGGCTCTGAAGTGTTTGACATCTCAGTTGGTGATGACATTGGCAGGATAATTCCTACAGAGCTCGTATCTCTTAGACATAAACTTTTAAAACATGATTTTAAAAAGCGCTATGTAGAGGGAAGACTCTTTCAATACTATCTGAAGGAAGAGAGGGGAAGGGGACCTATGGTGATTTGTCTTGACGGCAGCTCATCCATGTCAGGAGGGAAAGAGCTTTGGTCTAAAGGCGTGTGTCTTACATTACTTGAGATTGCAAAAAGAGAACGGCGCAAGTTTAATGTAGTTGTTTTTTCTTCAGGCGGGGCTCCACTAAAAGTATTTGAATCAATTGGCAAAGAGGGTCTTTCGGGGTGGGGCATGAAAGAATCAGAGATAATGGAGCTTGCAGAATATTTTCCAGGTGGCGGGACAAATTTTGAGGAGCCCTTAAACGAGGCAGTTTCTCTTCTTGAGGATTCCAAATTTAAAGGCGGGGACATTGTTTTTATAACAGACGGACAATCCAATGTCGGCGACAAATGGCTTAAAGAGTTTGAAGAAAACAAAAGCAAGTTGAAGTTTAAAGTCTATTCCGTTTTAATTGATCTCTCAGAAAAAGAATCTTGGGGTACCTTGTCATTTTTCAGCGATAAAGTTACATCAGTATCAAACCTGACTTCGAAAGAAGCAAAAGGTCTATTTCTTGATCTATAGCCTAGAGGGCATCAATAAAATTCATGCTAAGTTTATATTTGCAATATAGAATCTTATATCAAAAAAGCAGCCTTATATAATGAAACATCTTAACAAAATCCTATTCGTTGTCCCCCTTATTTTTTTGCTTACAACTTTTGCCTCTGCGCAAGACCAAAACATTGTTACAAATCAGGGAGAGATAACTATTAATACAAAGTCTAAGAATGTCTGGAAAGTACTTACAAATAGCAAAAAATATGCAAAGGTGATTGGATACAAATGGAAGTCAGGCAAAAAGGATGTAGGACAAGCAGGTGATCAGGCCATAATGTATTTATTGGAACAGCAGACTAATTATGAAGTGACTTTCATTGAACCTGGAGAGAAAATAACTGTTAAACTCGTTCCATCAACAGCTGAGTATGTTAATGAGAAAACATGGGTTGTAATACCTATTGATAAATGGTCAACTAGGGTTATGTTGACAGACATCTA
>JBCCIH010000235.1 GCA_039028315.1 Thermodesulfobacteriota bacterium
CCATATTTCTCCTGTGCTCTCATTGCCACTGCACTTAAGCTATTATCTAGTTCCCTTATTCTAAGCGCATTGCGAACCATCACTTTTAATTTATCTAGTGGAAAAGGCTTCTCAATAAAATCATATGCTCCGTCTCTAATTGCTGTTACCGCGACCTCAACGCTTCCGTGCGCTGTCATCATAATTGTTGGCGGCATTTGTTCAAAACCCGACAAATCCTTTAAAACCTGGAGTCCGTCTCTATCAGGAAGTTTAAGATCGAGTATTACTAAATCCGGGTTTTCTCTCTTAGCGATTTGGAGCCCCTCTTGGGCCTCAAATGAGGTTATTACAAAATACCCCTCTTGAGTCAAAGCCTTTTGCAGCTGTTTTGATAATAGTTTTTCATCTTCAATAATTAAAATTAACGAACTCATTTTCCCTTCCTTATGATTAAATTATCCTCATCCCTTAAAAACTAGACGTTCAAGTAATGAAATCCTCATTTAGATTATTTGGTATTTCCACAACGAAAGATGACCCGCTTCCCTTCTTGCTGCTAATGTGCATCTTACCGCTATGTGCCTCTACAATTCTGTTGGATATTGCAAGCCCAAGACCTGTGCCCTTTTCTTTGGTTGAATAAAAAGGCTGAAGTATTTTCTCCACCTCTTCTTCCTCAAACCCACATCCAGTGTCAGATATTGTAATTTCCACTGTTCCATTGTGGTTTGTAGTTTTAACTCTTACTTTTCCAAATCCGCCTGTTGCATCTATGCCATTTATTAACAGATTAAGTACAACTTGTTCTATTTGTTCGTGATCGACGTAGAAATGGTTTCCACACTCAAGCTCCTTCTCAATTATTACGCCCTTGGACTTGGCTTTCATTGTCACAAGACTAAGGGCTCTCTCAACTATATCGTTCGGCTGGCATTCAATAAGCTGCAGACTCTTAGGATGGCCGAGCTGGAAAAGCCCTTTTACGATTCTCTCAAGTCTTACAATTTCATCTAGAATTTCAGATATTGTCTGCTTATGCTCATCGTTGAGTGTTTCATCACGCATTAATTCAAGCGCAATAGCTATTCCGGAAAGAGGGTTTCGAACTTCATGAGCAACACCAGTGGCCAGCTCTCCTATGGTTGCAAGTTTCTCGGTTTTTATTAAAGTTTTATGTTTCTCATTTAATTCTCTTGTAGCTTGTTCAATTTCGGTTTCTAATATTTCATTAAAACGTTTTGTAGTATCAAGCAGTTTTAGGATTTCGTCATTCTTTTTCTGAAGCTCCTTATTATTATTCTCAATATTGTCCATCATATGATTAAATGCTTGAATAAGTGTATTTATTTCACTGCTTGATTTAACCTCTTTTACTCTGTAGGAATAGTCTCCCTCACCCACTGACTCAGCAGCTTTAAATAGATTAAAAATTGGTTTGGTAATAACCCTGGGAATAAAAAACGTAAGAATAATTCCAAACACTAAAATCACGCCTATAACTGTAAAAACGGTAATATAAGAATATTTAATTTGATCATCAGAAATTTTTACTGCCTCAAGGAGCATTTCATTTGCAAAAAATCCTTCATTAGCCTGCTCTTTATCAGAAACAATCTTAGATAGAGTTGTGTATCGGCCCTTGATGTTCTCTGCCGCTTTGTCCAGGTTATATATGCTATAGACTGAGAATCCGCTTATCAGAAGCATAAGCAAAAACATCAATGCATAGCCCAGAGTTATCTGTTTACTTAAATTCAATTATTGTTCCCTTATCCTAAGTTTTAAGACTATAAAAAATTCTACCTGCTATTATTCCCAACTCATATCAATATTTTCGCTATTTGATAGATAATTTGCTAAGATTGAGGTAAATTTAATTTAAGCGGTATTTATATTAGGACGTACTTAGTACAAGGGACAAAGGGTCAAATAATAATCTCATATCTCAAATCTATAAGATTCTATTGTTTAGCACTTGCGCTATCATCTACATTTTTAGCTGGTTGTCTTGTAACTCCGTCTTCTATTAATGAACTCAGTGAGCGGCAGGATAAACTTGAAGCTAAAATGGATAAGATGATCGAAGAGCTTGAAACCTATAATTCTCAGAACAACCGTAACTTTGAGCGAATTGAGAACAACCAAATGCTTTTAGCCGGCGAGATTGAAACTATGCAGAAAAAAAGTATTACTCTGGATAGAAAAATAGAAAACGTTACGAGCAAAAATGGCGAGGAGGAGGATAAACAAGAGCAAAAAGCTCCCTCGGCAAATGATATATACGCAAAAGCTGACGAGAGCTACAAGAACCGTAAATATGAAGATGCAATTTTAGAATTTCAGCAGTTAATCGACAACTATCCAACCGACTGGCGCGTTCCTAACGCATATCTTAAACAAGGAAATGCTCTTATAAACTTAGGAAGAAAAAAAGAAGCAGGATTTTTCTTTAAAACTTTAATTGATAAATATCCCGACTCTCCTGAGGCAAATATAGCTAAGCAAAAACTAAAAGCTCTATAGATTTATGTTCAGCTTTAGAATCGTTTTATTTCACAACATCGCTTTATTCCGCAACTAATAATTATCCCAGTATATTTAACAATTCATCATTGCCCTCCAAAGATAGTTAATCATTTCAGATATTTATAACACTTATTTAGCTTCTCCACCAACTTTGGCACACCCCTTGCACTTAGTATGCATAAACCAAAACACAAGGAGGTGTTTAAAAATGAGCAGTGAATTTAAGCAAGACCCGATACTAGTTATGCCCGGAGGCGGAGATGAGCTTCTGATGGGCGGAAGCCAGTTCCTACACAAAGTGCAAAGCGGAGCAACTAATAATGTGTTCTCTGCTATAGAGATCATAAGCCCGCCTGGAAAAGGTGTTTCTCTTCATGTACACGAGAATGAGGACGAGCTCGTTCATCTGTTGGAAGG
>JBCCIH010000236.1 GCA_039028315.1 Thermodesulfobacteriota bacterium
GTCGGAAAACAACACAGAGACAACAATTCACCAAGTTTGGGATGCTCCAAAGTTTCAACATGTGGCTCAATAATGAAGACAGTTGAATTTGTATTTAGCTCTGCTCAGCAAGTCGAACAATCATAAGCGATTTTGGCGATCCTGCTCAGGGAATTGTTGGCAGTGATCCCGCAGACCTGATTTTAGACGGCACAGGCGGCGCCTATGTAACAGATGAAGATGGAGGAGAGAGTTCAGGAAGAGGGGCTGTATTCCATGTGGACCTAACGTCAGGCAACAGAACGCTTATTAGCAACTTCAACAATCCTGCTCAGGGTCCTATCGGCATAAATCCTTTTGGTATTACTATGGGCAGCTCTGGAAATTTACTGGTCACTGATGAGGACATAACGCAAGGACCTACAATTAACGGTTCTCTTTTAGAAGTGGATGTTGTATCAGGTTTTAGAACAGTAATAAGTGATTTTGAAAATCCAGCGCAAGGTCCTTTAGGCAATGAGCCTCAAGGTATTACCACAAACTTATTAGGGCAAGCTCTGATTGCTGAGAGGAATGGGCAATCAGGAGGAGGAAGAGGGTTTCTATTTCTAGTAGATACTACTACAGGTGATAGAACAATCATAAGTGATTTTGGAAATCCAGCCCAAGGCCCACTTGGATCTGATCCAACTGGTATTGCATACAGATTACCACTTAGGAATGTCCCTACACTATCTCAGTGGGGTCTAATCGCAACAGCTGGCTTATTAGGAATCATCGGATTTTTAGTAATTCGGAGAAGACAGCTAGCAACAAATAAATAAAAATTTACTATAGGGGGCCTAACAATGGCTCCTTATTTCCATCCAAAAGAATTCAAACCTCCTCGTCCGGTTCTGATCTAAAAAAGTATGATTGTTATATAGATGCTGTATGATAAGATTGTTTTATATTAATATAACTATCAACTAGTGGAGGCTGTGAATGAGAAGTTTACTTTTCAGTATATTTTTAATATTAATTTTGGGATTATGTTATTCAACGCTAAGTTTTAGTGCTTGCGAACAAGGGCCTCCTGATACAATTAATTGTGGTACATCAGATCCTAACCCCGATCCAGATGGAGTACAGTTCAACATTCCAAATGATCTTATTGTCAATGTGACTGCGGGTGGAGCAATCGATACAGCCCTTCAGCCGGGGCTAGATCTGGATGCAATACAAGTTGGTACCGGAAATAATATCATCTTACTCCAAAATGCATTTGTAAGAGGGCAAGATGCAGGGATTATGTCGGGTAATGACAATCCAACTCACGTAACAATTAACAATTCAACATTGATTGGAGTAACTGACGTGGCGATTAGACTAGGTCTGGGCAAAAACAAAATTACTATTATTGATTCTACAGTTCACACCACCGATGATAATATTATTCAATTATTTGATAATGAGGAGGTTATAGAACTTATCAATTCAGAGCTGAGGGTCTTGGATCCGGACTCAGGTCTTAACGATATTTTAAGCGCGCGCGGCGGAAATGACACTGTGAGTATTGAGAATTCATTACTTGTAGCTACGAGTAGTATCAATTCTCCTCAAGGGCTTAACATGGACGATGGCAATGACACAGTTATCTTAAAAAACAGAGTTGTAATGCAAACAAACACTCCAAACGGCTTAATAAACGGCTTAATAGATTGCGGAGAAAATTTTCAAGAGGAAGATTTTGATACAATCATTTTTGCAATGAATGTGCCTTCAAATCAGCTCTCAGAAATTACAGCAGAAATAGAATCTAAAAATCCCTCAGCAGACAGCATAATCATAAACGGGCTTTTTTATGAGTGGGTAGATTGTGAGGAACTAGTCCCTGAACTAGTTGCTGGCTCCGCTATCCCTACCCTATCTCAATGGGGACTCATCGCAACAGCTGGATTGCTAGGAACCATCGGATTTATAGTAATCCGCAGAAGAAAATTTATCACAAATAACTAAATTAAACTTAACTATAGGGGGCCTAAACATGGCTCCCTATTTACATCTAAAAGAGTTCAAATCTCTTTATCGGATGAAGTGTGTTATTGCTGCATCCCTGATTTACACTTCAAATACATTGTTATCAATATTTAGATATGCTAATATAACCCACAACAAAACAAAGGAGGGAGTGCAGTGAATAGAATTATTCCTTTACTTATTGTTCTACTCGTATTATTTACTCCAGTTGCATTTGCTCAGATACAAATATCTGAAGTAGTTCCCAATTCTTTGACTAATGTCGAAGGTGATACACAAAGTGGTTTGGTCTTTGATTGTTTAACAGCATTTAGGCCTAGCATGAGGTATCAGCAAGTTTATCTTAATTCCCAGATTGTAGACAGACCTGCTGAAATTATTAGTATAAATTTCCGTCCAACTGAAGACCAGCCCACATTAACACCTATGGTTATACCTCAATTACAAATCGACATGTCTATAACTCAGACGGATCCGGGTGATCTTGCCCTAACATTCGCTGACAACCTAGGACCTGTTGTAACTACAGTATATGATGGTCCCTATACGGTTGCTTTTCCATCATGTGGAAATGGACCATGTCCATTTGATGTTAAGGTTCCACTTCAAACTCCATTTATGTATGATCCCAGTCAAGGCAATCTGATTATTGATATAAGGGTTCCTGAGTGTATTGACCTTGGTCCCGGTGTATTTATGGATGCGACTGATTTCAACACATCAGATTCATCGAAAGTATTTACAAGCAACACAAGTGTTGACGACCCACAGGGCGATCCAAATTTCTTAAATGATGGTGGGTTTGTTACACAATTTGAGATGATTCTTTCTCCACGTAATGTACCTACCCTTTCTCAATGGGGACTTATCGCA
>JBCCIH010000237.1 GCA_039028315.1 Thermodesulfobacteriota bacterium
CAAAAACTGACGATATATGGCACTGCTACATTCCAGATTTAAAACCAGGACAGTTATATGCATACAGAGTTTACGGAGATTATGACCCAGCAAACGGGCTTCGCTATAACCCTTACAAGCTGCTCTTGGACCCTTATGCCAGAGCGATTACTGGTGACATCAATCTAGAAGATGTTCACTATGATTTTGATTTTGATAAAGTAGATAGCGAGTTTCTTGTTAATAATCAGGACAGCGCCGAAAACATGCCAAAATGCGTAGTGCTGGATGGTAAATATGATTGGGAAAATGATACTCATCCAAATATACCCTGGTCAGACACTATAATTTACGAGACGCACGTAAAAGGATTTTCTATTCTTAATGAAGATATCCCAAAATCACATAGGGGCACATACTCAGGTTTAAGCTCTAAAGCATCAATTGATTATCTAAAAAACCTCGGAATAACAGCCGTTGAACTTCTACCGGTACATCACAGTGTGGCAGAAAGAACTCTTGTAGATCAAGGGCTTACTAATTATTGGGGATATAACACTGTAGGATTTTTTGCCCCGGATTCTCGTTATTCGAGCACAGGTATTATGGGAGAGCAGGTAGAAGAATTTAAAGATATGGTTAAAGCGCTTCACAATGAAAACATTGAAGTGATACTGGATGTAGTCTATAACCACACTGCAGAAGGAGGCAAGCTTGGTCCGAATCTTAACTTTCGCGGCATTGACAATCTTTCATATTATAAATTAAAAAAGGACAGCAAAAGCGATTATGAGAACTTCACTGGCACTGGCAATTCTATAAATTCGGGAGACGATATTGTAATTCGGATGGTTTTAGAGAGCCTTAGGTATTGGGTGGAGGAGATGCATATTGATGGATTTAGGTTTGATCTTGCGACTGTATTAGGTCGAGAAGAATATGATTTTCACAGACATAGTAAACTGCTAGAGTTAATATGTAATGATACAGTACTTAGCAAAGTTAAATTAATTGCCGAACCATGGGACATAGGTTACGGCGGATACCAAGTAGGCAATTTCCCCGATCCCTTTTCAGAGTGGAACGATAAGTATAGAAATACCCTAAGACAGTTCTGGAGAGGTGACAGCGGACAATTGGCAGATATGGCGTATTGTATTAGCGGATCAAGCAATCTATACAATCTTCGCTCTAAAGGCTCTCACACTAGCATTAATTACGTATGCTCCCATGACGGATTTACACTCGAAGATCTTGTTTCATATGAGAACAAACACAACCTAGCGAATCTAGAATGCAACAAAGACGGTACAAATGAGAATTTTAGCTATAACTTTGGCTATGAAGGAGAAACTACAAACAAAGAGATCCTGGAGCGAAGAGAGAGACAAAAAAGAAATTTTATAGCCACCGTGTTCTTATCCCAAGGAACACCAATGCTTCTTTCAGGAGACGAGGCAGGAAGAACTCAGCAAGGGAACAACAATTCTTATTGCCAGGATAATATTATTTCTTGGCTTGATTGGAAAAGGCTTAAATCAAACAAAGACCTTAATAATTTTACAAGAGAGTTGATAAAACTAAGAAAAAACTCTCCGATTTTAACAAAAGGTCAGTTTTTTGATGGAAAAGAGATAAGTGACACAAATATTAGAGATCTAATCTGGTATTTAGCAAACGGAAGAGAAATATCTGAAGAAGACTGGCAGAACAGCAATATTAAATCATTATGTCTAATAATGGCATTTACAGATAATACGAAAAGTAGTGATAAAATAAGATCAATCAGAGACAATTCATTAATGATATTTCTTAACGGCTCAAAAGAGACTGAAAAGTTTATTGTCCCGGACAATAATATTGCATCAAAATGGGAAATTATAATAAATACTTCAAGCAATACTTTAGATAAAAAAGGCCTATGTTTATCTATAAAAGATAACTATATAATGCTCGACAGATCATTGGTAGTATTAAAACCAAGAACTGGCAGATTAACAAAATTATTGACTAGCATAATAAAATGAACAAAAGATCCAGCGGCATATTAATCCATATAACTTCACTTCCATCAATTCATGGAATTGGTGATTTTGGCCCAACTGCATATGAATTTATTGATTTACTAACGCAGTCGGGTCAAAAATACTGGCAGGTGCTGCCGCTTAACCCTACCGAAGCTACTTATGGGCATTCCCCCTATAGCTGCCCTTCGACATTTGCCGGCAACCCTCTTCTTATTAGTCCTGAGCTTTTAAAGAAAGATGGGTATCTCAGTGATTCAGATTTATCAGACCCACCTGATTTTTCTCAAGATTCTGTTGATTTTGAGGCCGCTGCGTTATACAAGATGGAAATCCTGAAAAAAGCATTTGAATCTAATATCCGGGGAATAGCTCAATATAGTGATTTTAAGAAGTTCTGTAAACAAAATAATCACTGGCTTGAGGATTATTGCTTATACTGCTCAATAAAAAATGACTCAAACTATGTTACATGGAGGGATTTCCCAATCGAACTTAGAGATAGACACACTATATGCCTAGCAAAATGGAGCGAGCAGGAAAAGCACTTTATTCTATTTTACAAATTCCTCCAGTATATCTTCTTTAAACAGTGGTTTTCTCTTAAGAAATATGCAAATGACAAAGGCATCAGAATAATTGGAGATATTCCCTATTATATAAATTATGATAGCTCAGACGTATGGGCTAATCAGCAGCTATTTAAACTGGACAATGATAAAAGACCTGAGTTTGTGGCAGGTGTGCCCCCTGACTACTTTAGTGAAACCGGCCAGCTTTGGGG
>JBCCIH010000238.1 GCA_039028315.1 Thermodesulfobacteriota bacterium
ATGTTCCCGGAGAATTTGCCCGCGCTCCTTCGGTAGATGGTAATGGTTCGCTGTTAGCTTTTGAATCAGATGCTAATTATAACGGTAATAACCCAAACACTGTAAGAGAAATATGGGTCTATGAGGTAGCAAATAAAGAGTTCCTCCAGGTGACCGATGTCTCAGACGGCTTAAGTGAAGATGCAAGAATCAGTGCAGATGGTAGCAGCGTGGCCTTCGGTTCACGGTCAGATATAGGCAATAACCCTGATCTTAGAAGAGAGGTTTACGTCGCTCAGTGTTTCAGAGGCGAGCTTGTCCCAACTCTCTCTGAGTGGGGCCTTATTGCAATGGCCGGAGTTTTAGGACTCATAGGTTTTGCGGTACTGAGAAGAAGACAAGCTGCAGCTTAAATTACAAATACAGTTTCTAAAACTTAAGGGAGTTGGCTTATTAGCCCACTCCCTTTTTTTATAGCCTAAAATTGAGAACCCCTTTCTATTAAGTTAATCTTTCACCCAATCTCATGAACGAACAAAAGATGTCATTTTTAGATCACTTAACAGAGCTTAGGCGGCGCCTTTTATGGTCGTTATTGGCTGTGGCCATACTATTTGGTCCTATGTATTACTTCTCAAACGAGATTTTTGACTTTCTAATGAAGCCGCTTATTGAAAACCTTCCTGAAGGAAGCTCTCTAATATTCACACGTCCTGCAGAAGGTTTTACTACATACCTTAAAGTCTCATTCTTTGCCGCATTGGTTGCAGCAGTACCTTTTATTCTCTATCAAGCCTGGAAGTTTGTAGGGCCAGCGCTCTACAAAGAAGAAAAGCAGGTCGTAGTTCCTTTTATACTTTTTGGTTCACTGTTTTTCCTTGGAGGCGCTGCTTTTTGCTACTATATTGCCTCGCCGCCGGCGTTTAAATTCTTGCTCAACGAATACTCGTCGGAATATGTAAAGGCTTTTCCAACTATTAGAGAAGCGCTTTCCTTCTTAATGGCGCTAATTTTCGGATTTGGCCTGGTGTTTGAGTTCCCGCTAATAATTTTCATACTCGCGCGAATTGGAGTTGTCACAAGCGCATGGCTTAGAAAGCAGAGAAAGTATGCAATTATAATAAGCGCAGTTATAGCAGCCATGCTCACTCCAACAACAGACGCTATTTCCATGATGCTGATGTTTGTACCGATCCTGGTTTTTTATGAGCTTGGGATTATAGTTGCTTGGATATTCGGCAAGAAAAAGCCCGATGAAGAAGCTGAGCCAGAGATATTTGAATAGCCATAAATTGACTTTAACAATATTAGAAAATAAATTTTTTAAACTGCAATAACTAAAGAGGTGAGAGATATGGCTCCAAAAGCAAAGAAGAAAAAAATAAGAGACCTGCGTCATCCTATCAATTACAAAAGACAGAGCGGCAAGTTTGACGTTGAGTGGTCTTTAAAGGCTGACAAAACAAATTGGGTGCTGCCAACTGTTTTAAAAGAGCAGGCAAAGAAATTAGGAAAAAAACCTTTTCTACAGTTTGGATATAAAAAGCCGATCAGTTTCTACCAGACAAATAAACTCGCAAACAAAATAGCAAACGGTCTTACAGAGATGGGCATCAAAAAGGGCGATAAGGTCGCTGTGTATATGCCTAACTCCGACGACTATGTCATCACATGGTTTGGAATATTAAAGATGGGAGCTGTGATGGTGCCGATTAACACTGGCTATAAGATGGACTTTCTGCAGTACATTATAGACAGCTCAGACTCAACGGTGCTCTTTATCGCAGAAGAGTATTTAGAGCGCATGCCGCCAATCGCAAAGAAAATCCCTCAGCTTAAAAATGTAATAGTCTGGACCAGGGACGGCTCAGAGAAGTTTAAAAAGCACGGCTTTAACTTTAAAAAGATGATCTCTTACAACAAGTTTATTACACCTCAGAAAACAACCGAGCCAAAAGTTGATATCACATTTGTTGACCATGCAAGACTAATGTACACCTCGGGCACCACAGGACGTTCAAAAGGAGTTGTAAGACCTTGCGCAGCTGATTATTCAAGTGCCAATAACTACGCCCAGATAATGGACATTGGTGCAAAAGATGTGTGCTTCACCTGTCTTCCGCTCTTTCACTCAAACGCGATGGTTATGACAGTTTATCCCGCACTAATTAAAGGAGCCAAAGCTGTTGTTGAGGAGAAATATAGCGCAAGCCAGTTCTGGAAATGGATGGTTGATCATAAAGTCACAAAATTTAATCTTGTAGGAACTATCTCGTACTTTATGTGGAACACTCCGCCCGTGCCTGAGGAAAAGCAGCATAAGGTCAAACTCGTACTTGGCTCCCCAGCTCCCCATGACATAATCGAGGAGTTTATGGAGCGCTTTAATATCAAATTTATGGAAGGCTACGGACTAACAGAGATTGGCCAATGCACATGGATGCGCCCGGGTGAGGTTTTCAGGGTCGGCTCATGCGGAAAAGAGGCTCCGGGTTATGAAATAAAAATCGGTAACCCAGATACGGATGAAGAAGTTCCAAGAGGCCAGATAGGAGAGATACTGGTACGCCCCAGAACTCCTAATCTAATGCTTCATTATTATCACAAGATGCCTGAGAAAACGGTTGAGGATTTTAGAAACTTCTGGTTTCACACAGGAGATGCAGGCAGGATGGACAAAGACGGCTATATCTATTTTGTTGACCGCGTAAAGGACTACCTAAGATGTAAGGGTGAGAACATAAGCTCCTTTGAAGTTGAAAAGATAGTCGGCTCACAC
>JBCCIH010000239.1 GCA_039028315.1 Thermodesulfobacteriota bacterium
CTGATTATAAAATTGAATATACAAACTATGACTGGTCTTTGAACGATCAGGCAGCACAGATAAATTAATCCCAATGTGATATTATGTATCATTAACGGCAGCTAAGGCATCCATATAATAGAACATCATAGGTTATTAGGAGGATCTAGAAAAGTGATTGGAATAATCTCTAGATATACAAAATGGCTACATACCCAGTGGCCTGCAGGCATTGTGGAAAAATTGCCTGAGGTCAACAGCGACTATTCAACCAACATACCCGGGCTATATATTGTTGGAGACCTTACTGGTATACCTCTTTTAAAATTCTCATCAGATTCCGGTGCGAGAGCAGTTGAATCAATCAGGATGGATAAGAATTTTCTCAGTCAAAGAGCAAAAGACAAAAATGATGAAATATTAGATCTCGTTATCATAGGCGCAGGCGTCTCCGGCATGGCAGCGGCGCTTGAAGCCAAGAGAGATGACCTTCATTTTAAAATTTTAGAGGCAACCGAGCCGTTTTCTACAATTGTAAATTTCCCTAAAGGAAAACCAATCTACACCTACCCTACAGAGATGGTGCCGCTTGGCGATCTGCAGTTCACCCAGGAAATAAAAGAGCCTTTAGTTGAAGAGATCAAAGCTCAGACCTTGGGAAAGGGAATTAAGCCAGAGATGGCTAGGGTTGAGAAGGTAACTAAAAATGGTGATTACTTTGATATTGCAATTGCTAAAGGCGATGATCTAAAAGCAAGGCGCGTAATAGTCGGAATAGGCCGCTCAGGAAACTTCAGAAAGCTTGGAGTGCCTGGAGAAGATAAGGATAAAGTTTTTAACCGTCTTCATGATCCGACTGATTTTGAAGGCAAAAACATACTAGTTGTGGGTGGTGGTGATAGCGCACTTGAGACATCTATAGCAATTGCGAGTAACGGTGGTTCAGTCACTCACTCCTACAGAAAAGAAGAGTTTTCAAGACCAAAGCCTGACAACGTTGAGGCCATAAATATGCTTATGGCTGATCCTATGGCGGAAGTATCCATTGAAACTCCTTCTTCAGAGCGTGTGACTACCTGCACGGGAGATTTTATGCCCGGCGACCATATGCCAGGGAAAATAAACCTTCTTATGAAGAGTCAGGTTAAGAGTATTGAGGATCATGAAGTTACTCTAATCGATAAAGACAGAAACGAATTTACTATCCCAAATGATGCTGTATTTACAATGATAGGCCGTGAGGCGCCGCTAGATTTCTTTAGACGGAGCAAAGTAAAAATTAGCGGCGAGCTTGGGATGTCAGGGCTTATTGCACTAATAATATCTCTCATATTTTTTACATTTGTGTACAACTGGAAGGCTGGCGGCTCTCTTACAAAACTTTTTCAGTCAAATAACTGGTTCCCGTATAACCTGGTTTCTTTTTTTGACAGTTTAGGAAACACTAATCTTATTGAGACGTTGTCTATAACTCTTGAAGAACCCGGCTTTTATTATTCTCTTTTATACACAGTTGTTATTATCATATTCGGCTACCTGAGAATTAAGCGGCGAAAAACGCCATATATAACGCTGCAAACGACCTCGCTTGCATTAATACAGATAATCCCGCTGTTTTTACTGCCGTATTTTATTTTGCCGATAATGGGAACCTACGGGGTATTTGACACTGGTATTTGGAACACTGTTGCGAACTCTCTATTCCCAGAAGCAAATTACGGCCATGGCAGAGAATACTGGAGGGCTTTCGGCTTTATATTAGCCTGGCCGTTATTTATTTGGAATGTGTTTACTAACGAGCCTCTTTGGGGCTGGCTAGTAATAAGCTTTATTCAGACCTTTGTTATCATTCCGCTCATGATTTACTATTGGGGCAAGGGCGCTTACTGTGGATGGATCTGCTCCTGCGGAGCTATGGCAGAAACACTCGGTGACACTTACCGACACAAAATGCCACACGGCGCAAAGTGGAACAGGGTCAATATGATCGGTCAGGTAATCCTTGTGTTAGTAATTGTGATTTTCATTACTAGAGTTGTTAGCTGGGCTGTGCCTGACACTTCAATTGGCCAGTACCTAAATGGTTTATATGCAGGACTTCTCTATGACTTTAAGCCTTTTGGCATACAGCTAAACTACAAATGGGTGGTTGACCTTCTTCTTGCTGGAATAATAGGCTACGGGCTTTACTTTTGGTACAGCGGGAGAGTGTGGTGCAGGTTCATGTGCCCACTTGCTGCGCTTATGCACATCTATGCTAGGTTTAGCAGATTCAGAATTATTCCAAATAAGAAAAAATGCATCTCCTGTAATGTTTGTACCTCAGTTTGCCATCAGGGAATTGATATAATGAACTTTGCTAACAAAGGCCTTCCTATGAACGACCCTGAGTGCGTTAGGTGCAGCGCCTGTGTTCAATCTTGTCCTACGGGAGTGCTCCAGTTTGGCCAGGTCAACACTAAAACCGGTGATGTAATAAAAGTAGATGGTATACCGGCTTCTCCTGTGATAATGAGAGAGTATGCATCAAAATCAAATTAGCTATTAATATACACAAAGAGCATATACGTATATTATTATTCCCCTCATGAAGCCAATTGTACTGGTAATAATTCCAGCTTATAACGAACAGGAATCTATCGCAAAAGTAATAGCCGATATTCCCAAAGACCTCGTGAGCGAGGTTGTGGTTGTTAACAACAACTCGTCTGATAAAACAAGCGAAGTTGCTCAGAGCGCTGGAGCAACTGTATTAGATGAGAAGCAAATGGGCTA
>JBCCIH010000240.1 GCA_039028315.1 Thermodesulfobacteriota bacterium
ACCTCGGGGCTGCTCAATTAACGGGTCTCCCTCAACTAAAGGCTCTGTCTGCTCTATTATTCCATCTGGCTCACTAACAACTCCTCCTGGAGGAAGTTCTACATTCTCACGCTCGGGTGCAATCCCCCCTGGACCGGGGTCGATATCAAAAGACTCAGGCTCTGATATGACGCTATCCTGATCTAGAGCTGGGTCAGGTGCATCTAAAACTGTATCAGGAGCAAATGCCGGGTCATACTGCTCAATTTCTCTAGGATCTTCAGCTCGAGGAGTATCCGGCGCTGGAGGCGGTCCTGGGTCGCCGTACTGCGCCAGCGCAAGAGGCGCAACAAATAGTATAATCAAAAATCCGGTTGAAATATTAAATAGAATATTTCTCAATTTATTCTCCAAATCAATCAGTAATAGGTGTTGCCGAAATAACCTGAACCTCTGAAACTCTATACCCTTGTCTTCCTGCGCCCATTGTTACGCCACCTTTTAGATATGTATCAACACTGTTTGGTGGAACGGTAACAGGTAAAACTCCCTGGGTTGTCGCAATAGTCTGACCCACTGCAGGCCCTGAAGTGGTATAGAAGGATAATCTGACTCGAATATCTTTATATGCAATGCTTGCAGTGTTTTCAATCACAACTGAGCTCAGCATTGCTACTCTTGCTGGAGCAAAGTACGACCAGTCTGTGACTCTGAGAAACCACTCAGGGTGAGTGATCTCATTGCTGTTATAGCTTGCAGGATTTGGCGAAGGGGTTGGGTCTTGCGCTTGAACCGAAATACTAGTGCATAGGATCGAAACTAAGACAAAAATGTATAATCCGCTAATTTTTCTCATACATAAAGTTTAATCTATAAAGGTTATATCTTCTACAAGATATTTTCTTGCATTAAGCAGGCTGATTATAAGCCTCAAGCTCCTTGGCTACTTCATAAATAAGATCTTTTGTTCCCTCGCCGGTTGCTGCAGAGATAGGGAAGGTCTTTACGCCAAGATCACCAAAGTGTTTTAGTAAACCTTCTAATTCTTCACGCGCTTCAGTTAGATCAATTTTGTTAAGTGCAACTATCTGTGGTTTTTTAGATAGCTCTTCGCTATAAGATTTTAGCTCGTGATTTAATTTGTCGTAGTCATTGATCGGATCACGCCCTGTCATTGGTGAGAGATCGAGCATATGGATCAATATTTTTGTTCTCTCAATATGTCTTAGGAACTGAATACCCAGCCCTGCACCTTCATGAGCGCCTTCAATAATTCCAGGGATATCTGCCAGCACAAATGTCTGTCCGTCTCCGTAACTCACAACCCCTAGGTTGGGTACAAGGGTTGTGAAAGGGTAGTCGGCAATTTTCGGTCTCGCTGCGGAAATAGTAGAAATCAGAGTTGATTTTCCTGCGTTCGGGAATCCTAGAAGGCCCACATCGGCAAGAAGTTTAAGCTCTAATGTGATTATTTTCTCCTCTCCCGGGACTCCAGGCTCGACTTCTCTTGGCGCTTGATTTGTGGGAGTAACAAAGCGTGCATTTCCTCTTCCGCCTTTTCCTCCCTTGGCAACCACTATGCTGTCCTCTTCTTTGGTTAAGTCGCCGTAAAACTCCCCTGTTTCAAAATCTTTAATTAAAGTTCCCATTGGGACGGGGATTAACAGGTCCTCAGCGTTTTTACCGTGTTGGTCCTTGCCCTTGCCGTGAACTCCTCTTTTGGCTTTATAGTGCTGCTGGTAGCGGTGGTCTAAAAGCGAGCTCATATTTCTTTTTGCCACCATTACAACATCGCCGCCGTTCCCGCCGTCTCCGCCGTTAGGTCCGCCCCTTGGGACAAACTTCTCCCGCCTAAAGCTAACGCAGCCCCGCCCGCCGTCACCGGCTTTAACATATATTTTCGCTTGATCAATAAACTTAACCATGGCCAACTATTATAAACTATTTAAAATATCCTGACAGAAACGATTTGTGTATAATTAAGCATGACCAAATCCGAGTCCAAATCTCACGGCTACACCACAACTTCTAGAGACGAACCAAATATTCCTGAGCCCTCTTATGCCGAGCGGGTGCGCACGCTTGTATATAGGGCACATATGGGAACACTTTCAACTCTTTCTGCTAAACACCCGGGCTCGCCATTTGGCTCGCTTATGCCCTATGGTCTGGATGAGCAGGGAAGGCCTACTTTTTTAATCAGCACCATGGCAATGCACACGCATAATTTAATTGGTGACACTAAGTCCAGCTTGTTTATATCGCAGACTGATTCAGGCGGTGATCCTCTTGATGCCTCCAGAGTTACGCTAATGGGAGAGAGCGCAAAGGTTCCTAAGGAAGTAATACCTCAGATTAGAGAGCTCTATTTGGCCCGCTATAAAAACGCCAGCTACTGGGTGGATTTTGACGATTTCTCTTTTTATAGAATGGAGATACAGGATATTTATTTTGTCGGCGGCTTTGGGGCGATGGGCTGGGTTACAGTGGATGAATACCATGATGCAAAAGTCGATCCATTGGCAGATCATGCAGCAGGGATTATTCAGCACATGAACCAGGATCACACTGAAGCACTAGTGCTTTTATCAAATCACTTCACAAAAGTTGATGATGCGGAACAAGTATCTATGACATCAGTTGACAGATTGGGTATGCAGGTCAGAATAAAATCAGGCGGCGAGTTCTTCAGCAGGCGGATAGGTTTTTTAACACAAGCAACTACACCCGATGAATGCAGGAAAGTAATAGTTCAGATGGTCAATCAAGC
>JBCCIH010000241.1 GCA_039028315.1 Thermodesulfobacteriota bacterium
CCAGTCAAGGCTAATAGAAGAAGAGCTTTTAGCCAGATCAATCCCTTATAAGATCGTAGGCGGAACTGAGTTTTACAAACGTAAAGAGATAAAAGATATACTTGCGTACCTTAAAGTGATCACAAACCCTTCAGATGAGATAAGCCTTAAGCGAATTATTAATGTACCGCCCAGGGGCATTGGCAAAGTCACGATCACAAGCCTTGAAGCAATTGCACAAGAAAAGGACTCTTCTTTTTATGATGCTATTCAATTGGCAGTTAAAGACAAAATGCTTTCTCCAAGTGTCTTGAACAAGTTAGCTAAATTAAACAATCTGCTAGATGAATTAATAGAGTTTCCAGACAAAGATAATGTAGTGGATCTAATTAACCATGTTCTCTACAAAACAAAATATCTTGATATGCTTGAGAACGAAGAAGAGCGAAGAGAGAATATCGGTGAGATACTAAACCTAGCTGCAGAGTTTCAAGAAGAAAGAGAAGAGGCGAGTTTAAATGATTTCTTAGATACTATCTCGCTTGCGAGCGATCTGGATAATTACACAGAACACTCTGATCAGGTCACTCTTATGACACTTCATTCGGCAAAAGGGCTTGAGTTCCCCGTGGTCTTTATCTCGGGAATGGAAGAGAACTTACTACCTCACTATAACTCCATGATGAACGGGCAAGTGGAGGAAGAGAGGAGACTTTTTTATGTCGGTCTAACTAGGGCCAAGGAAAAGCTCTACCTAGCCAGCGCCAATAGAAGAATGGTCTTTGGGAAACACCAGGGCACTATTACTTCCAGGTTTATATCAGAGCTGCCAGAGGATTTAATAAATATTCATAATTTCAACTTTGATTCTAAAGAACTATCACGAAGTTCTAAAAGATCGTCACGAAAGACAACAACTTCGGCGCCTATTATCCCAACCAACACTGGAAAGTATAAAATTGGACAAAAGGTAGTACATGCCTCATTTGGCGAGGGACTGGTCAAAAAAGTTGAGGGCTCGGGTGATGATACAAAAGTCACAGTGTTTTTCCCAAGCGTAGGTGATAAAAAGATAATTGCCAGCTATCTTGAGAATTAGTCCTTTAAGAAGAACAGCTTATAACTAAGTTCTTACCCCAATCTGGCGATGGATCTGAGTAATCCTGAAATTGAATCTGCTCACTAAAAGGATTTTTTAGTATCATATGGAGCCGTTCAACCTCGGCGTAGTCACCGTTATCTACCGCTTTTCTTATAGCATTCTCTGCCAAGTAGTTTCTTAGAATAAATTTCGGATTAACTAGGTCCATATTCTTTTTTCTCTCTAAATTAGCGGTATTTTCCTGGCTAAGGCGTTTTTGGTAAGATGAAAGCCACCCAGTTATTGCAGATTTATCAGAAAAATTAGAAGTAATATCATGGGACTCTATGTCGCTTAACCTTCTAAAGAAGTTTGTATAGTCAACATCTTCACCGGCTAATATCTCCAATATTCCCTTTATTAGCTCGGCGTCTTCTGCGAGCGGGTCTTTTAATCCCAGCTTAGTTCTCATGATTTGAATGAAAGACTCTGAATAGATATTTCTAAAATTATCTAGAGATTCATTTGCGCTTTCATCGGCGAGTATAGAGCTAAGTGCAAGAGCAAGCTTAGTTAGATTCCAGTGCGCAATAGCAGGCTGGTTTTGGTAGGAATATCTCCCAAAATGATCTGAGTGATTTGGAATATATTCCGGATCATAATTTTCAATAAATCCATAAGGGCCGTAGTCAATTGTAAGACCAGTGATGGACATATTGTCCGTATTCATAACACCGTGGGTAAACCCTACTGACTGCCACTTCGCTATAAGCTCAGCAGTTCTTCTTACAACTTCAGAGAAAAAGAGATGATATCTTTCATCTAGGTTTATGAACTCTGGGAATTGGTGCTCTATTACATAATCAGCAAGAATCTTCACATTCTCCTGATCACCTAAGTAGTGAAAGGCTTCAAAAGATCCAAAACGAACGTGTGTCTGGGCCATACGTACCATCATTGCTCCCATCTCTGTGGTCTCTCGCTCTACTTTCTCATCACTGCCGATTATGCATAAGGCTCTTGTGGTGGGAATCCCCAACGTGTGCATCGCCTCTGAGCACAGATACTCTCTGATGCAAGAGCGCAGCACCGCCCTTCCATCAAAAACTCTTGAGTATTTGGTTCGTCCTGAGCCTTTTAGGTGAAGATCCCAGCTCTCCGCTTTTGAGTTGGTAACTTGACCAAGCAGAATTGCCCTCCCATCACCAATATCTTTGTTGTAGACGCCGAACTGGTGCCCTGTGTAGTACATTGCAATTGGGTCAGATCCGGGAATTTGTTTTTTGCCTGAGAAATAGTGTGAAAACACTTCACTTCTTGCCTCATTTGGGTCAAGATCTATAAGTTCACCAGCATCAGGGTTAAAATTAACCAGGTGTGGATTAGTAAATGGAGTTGGAACTACGAGGTCATAGAATTCCTCTGGTAGTGATCTGTAGGAATTATTAAAATTTAACTCTGTGATTTTTCTCATATCTGATACGTAGCAAACTTAACTAAATAGTTGTATAGTAGTTTTCACATGTTTTAAATACTAGCGCTCCAGAATTAATTTATATGAAATACAGAAAGAACAAAATAAAGCAGGAACACGGAATAATAAAAGGGCTTAAAAAATTTCTCACACACAACGTGTCTTCTCTAGACAGTGTTGAAGGAATCA
>JBCCIH010000242.1 GCA_039028315.1 Thermodesulfobacteriota bacterium
AATTAGAGACGGAGCATATGATTTTATTGAGAAGCCTTTTCCACTAGATAAATTAAAAGTGATGGTTCGCAATGCGCTTAGAATAAGGGAACTAGATAATAGCTTAAGTGCAGTGGCAATGAGAGCACAGGAGAAATATGGGTTTGATTCGCTAATTGGTGAGAGCGAGTCGATAAAAGAAATAATAGATCTCTTTAAGAAGTTAACTGAAACAGATCCCAAGACCATATTAATATGCGGCGAGAGCGGAACAGGTAAGGGCCTTGCTGCAAAGGTTCTGCACTTTAATGGAACAAGAAAGCAGCAGCCTTTTATTGAGCTCAACTGCGCGGCTATTCCTGAGACACTTCTTGAGAGTGAGCTCTTTGGCCATGAGGCGGGTGCATTTACTGATGCTAAAAAACTTAAGAAAGGAATACTTGAGCAAGCCGATGCTGGAACGGTCTTTTTGGACGAAATAGGAGATATGAGCCTTTCACTACAGGCAAAGCTGGTAAAAGCAGTGGAGGAAAGAAGTTTTAGAAGAGTTGGTGGAAGCAGAGATATAACTGTTGATATATGCGTTATGGCAGCTACGAACCACGATCTTAAGTCCCTAGTGAAAAATGGGGGTTTTAGAGAAGATCTTTATCATAGATTAAATGTCATTAATTTTGAGATGCCCTCACTTAGAGATAGAAAAGAAGATATTCCGATAATTACCGATTATTTTGTTTCTTATTTCAATCTAGATCTCAATAAGAACATAAACATTATTCCTTCCGAAGTCAGAAAGACATTCTTGCACTACAACTGGCCCGGCAACGTAAGAGAGCTCAGAAGCACCATAGAAAGAGCAGTGCTGCTAAGCGAGGATGGGCTCTTGAATCCAAAATATGTGAAGCTTGAAGAGGGTGATGACCTAAAGGTGCAAGACGGTGATGACAAAATGGTAATAGATGTTCCACTAGACGATGCCTCACTTTACAAAATTGAAAGAAAAGTTATAACTAAAGCACTGGATTTGCATAACTGGAACCAAACCAGGACTGCTGAGATGCTTGGGATAACTAGGGAAGTTCTTCGCTACCGCATGAAGAAATGGGGTCTCCTGAGCTAAAAGGAGGTCACTTTTGAATGCCGCGCTTCTGGCCATTATAGTTTTAGTTCTTTACTTTTTGGCCTACCGTTTTTATGCAAAGTTTCTAGCCGACAAAATTTTTCGTCTATCAGATGATGAAGTTACTCCAGCTCATGAGAAAAATGACGGAGTAGATTTTGTACCGTCCAATAAGCATGTTCTATTTGGACATCATTTTGCCTCAATCGCAGGCGCTGCCCCTATTATCGGCCCTGCAATAGCAATCTTCTGGGGATGGGTGCCAGCAATTATATGGGTAGTCATAGGGACAATCTTTATGGGTGCTGTGCATGATTTTAGTGCCCTTGTTGTATCGGTCAGAGAAAAGGGCCGCTCAGTTGGAGATTTGGCCGGACTTTTAGTTAGTCCCAGAGCAAGAACGCTTTTTCTTCTGATTGTATATTTCTTGATTTTCTTTGTAATCGCAGTTTTTGCCTATGCTATTGCATCACTATTTGTCTCATTCCCTCAGAGCGTTTTGCCCGTTAACTTTCAAATAATCGTTGCAGTAATAATTGGATTTTTGTTCTATAAAAAAGGTATTCCGATTTTGTGGCCCTCTATCTTAGCACTTATCACTCTATATGTAATGATTTATATAGGAACATTGTTCCCTATTGAAATCCCGGCAGTTTTTGGTAGCCAAATTGTCACGTGGATTCTGCTACTATTAGTCTATTCATTTATCGCTTCAGTACTTCCGGTTTGGACCTTGCTTCAGCCAAGAGACTATATAAACGGGCACCAACTAATATTAGGTCTGGGGCTTTTATTTATCGGTATTCTTATTGCTCATCCACAGATGCAGGCACCCGCTATAAATTACAACACACAAGGTGGTGTACCTCTATTCCCATTTATCTTTGTTACTATTGCATGCGGAGCTATTAGCGGTTTTCACGGCTTGGTAGCAAGCGGAACCACCTCCAAACAGCTAAACAAGATGAGAGATGCCAGGATGATTGGATATGGCGGCATGCTAGGGGAGGGTACGCTTGCTATGATTGCTACTCTTGCTGTGGCAGCAGGGATTAGCCAGGCAGATTGGCTTACGCATTATGGGACTTGGGAACAAGCTTACCAGAACGGCATAATAAACTTTGTAAGGGGTTCGTCCACATTTTTGGATGCGCTCAATATACCGCCAGTTTTCGGCGATACGCTAATTAGTGTTATTGTCATTAGCTTTGCAGCCACATCATTAGACACAGCAACAAGGGTACAGAGACTCATAATCGGAGAGCTTGGCAATGCGTATAAAATTGAACCTCTTAAAAACAGATATATTGGGGCATTTCTTGCTGTAGTACCAGCATTACTATTAGCACTATTGGCCCAGGCGCCTGCAAAGGGTATGGGTTCTGGAGGCTTTTTATTGTGGCCGCTATTTGGCGCTACCAACCAGTTAGTTGCAGGTCTTACCCTGCTAGTTGCGACTTTTTATCTCTGGAAGACCAAAAGGCCAGTGATTTATACACTTATTCCTATGATCTTTTTAGTGCTTATGACTATTGCTTCAATGATCTATAATTTTAAGGTCTTTATGCATAAACCACTTCTACTTACTCTCTCGGCAGTAATTCTTGCGCTTTCAATCTGG
>JBCCIH010000243.1 GCA_039028315.1 Thermodesulfobacteriota bacterium
TTCTAAATGTCTTTTTCGTAACGTTTTAAGAATAGTCATACCGTCCAACTCAGGTAGCATCATATCAAGGATGATTATTTCGTAGCTACCAAGCAACGCCATACTCAATCCCTCAGAGCCAGTGCCAGCAGTATCGACTGAATAGCCCAATTTTTCCAAGCCTAAGCTCAAACTGTTTCTCAATGATAAAGAGTCTTCTATCAGAAGTATTCTCATAATTTGAATGTCAATTTTAAAGTTATTTGAGTATACCTTCTCAACCTTAGGATTTGCTGAAGAAGCTATTGAAAAGGTGCTTATAGTTAACCTACGTATACGTGGTTCTTTTAGCATAAATCGATTGATTTACTTCAATAGCTCTTAAGTTTATCTCGATATTTTGTTCATATTAATAACAGTCTTGTGACTAACGATGAAGGCTTATTTTATATCAGCGCTGCTACTTTGTGGGTGCTCAATAACCTCTACAGAAATTTCTCCCCCCAATGGTAAAAGTGACAAAGCTGTCATTTTTGACATCGATGGAACATTGATCCCCTGTAACGCCTGCATTTTTTCTGAAAGAGAAAATGCGTCTGAACGTGTTCAAGCATACGCTGATAAAGGCTTCAAAATTATCTATCTGACTGCGCGAAATGTATACTTCCAGTTCAACATTCCACTTTTTTATCCCGTTACCATCTCCCAGATAGAGATATTCAGGTAGCTAATTCGATGGCTTAGCGAAAAAGCTTTTAAAACGTTTAAACTAAATATTCTAAAGCCTTACAAGGAGTCTGGCTGGAAACTTTTCGCTGCTTATGCCGATTCAAGCACTGACTTTGTGGCTTATTTGGCCGCAAGCGTTCCTCAGGACAAAATATTTGCAATAACATGACAAGGTGATTGTAAGTGCAAGCCAAGGCCGTGGCGAAAGTACTACGATAGCTGGTCGAAACACACTCCTATAGCGTTCCCTCCTTAACCAGCCTCTTTCTTCCTTCCTGAGCGATTAGAACATTATTACCTCAATTAAATGACTCTTCATAAGCGTATCTTAAGTTTCGTTTGTTAGAGTTTTCCTGTCGAAAATAGAATTTGCTTGATCTTGGGGCTTTGACAGAGGGCTACGTGCGAATTTCAGTTGTAATACCAGCAAAAAACGAAGAAGAAAATTTAAAACCCTTAATTGAGGAAATTTATAGAGCGTTAACAGGTGTAGCAAACTTCGAAGTCATCTATGTTGATGATGGAAGTACGGATAAGACATTTGAGAATTTGCTTTACCTGAAAGCGAGTGGCTTTGACAAAGTTAACGTACTACGGCATAAGCACTCGGTGGGACAAAGTACAGCTATTTGGACAGGGGTGAGCCATGCTGATGGAGAACTTGTAGTAACACTTGATGCGGATGGGCAGAATGATCCCTCTGATATACCAAACCTCCTGACTATGGCCTCTCAATTTCCGTTAGGGAGTCACTTTTGCATTGCTGGTCACCGTAAAAACAGAAAGGATACAGCTTGGAAAAGATTTCAGTCAAAACTAGCAAATTCTGTAAGAAGTAAATTTCTTAATGATGATACACCTGACACCGGATGTGGGTTAAAGGTCTTTCCAAAACAAACATTCCTCGATTTACCCTATTTTGATCATATGCATCGTTTTCTGCCAGCACTGATCCGGCGACAAGGTGGGATCATTAAAGTTGTTGAGGTGAATCACAGAGACAGGCAATTTGGAAAATCAAAATATAATATGTTAGGGCGGCTTGGGGTCGGACTAACTGATATGGCAGGAGTTTATTGGCTTCAGAAACGTAATAAACTTAATGATGTCATCTTAGAAAATGAAGAGAGTATCTAATTGAATTCCAGTCTCCTTCGTTTCTTCATTTTGGTACTTACCATTCTGTTTTTTAGTCATTTGATTCCGGTCTCTCCCTCATTTGACGCATTTAATCAGGAATGGATAGACAAGCATACCCGTAATAATGGAGTGACAGGGATAGCCAAATTTTTAGCCGTCTCAGTATTTTTACTTTCTATCGGACTTCCACGCCAGTTAGTCGCATTTATGGGGGGGTATGCCTTTGGATTTGCTGCAGGTATCATCTATTCAACATTAGCAGCTATCCTCAGCTGTGCAACAGTTATGGCAGTGTCCCGATCTTTCGCTAGACCGATTATTATTCAACACTTTGAAATGCGGGTGCGCAAGTTAGACCATTTTCTAGTTCGCTCTCCCTTTCTTAAGTCCGTTATCATTAGACTGTTGCCAGTAGGAAATAATCTACTCACAAACATTTTTGCTGGCGTTTCAAAGATTCCACGACGCTCTTTTATTCTTGGGTCTACTATTGGCTACATCCCTCAAATGGCGGTTTTTGCATTGATGGGTAAGGGTGTATTAGTCAACTCTGAACTTAAAATAATCATAAGCGCCCTATTATTCGGGATTTCCAGCTTGCTAAGCGCATATCTTTTTAAGGTTTATCGTCGTCAACATAATGACGATAAAACTCTTCGTTCACTCACAAAAAGCAGCAAATGTAGCAATGAATCAGACGAGCTTAGCCATTAAACATAAGAACAAGCACCCAAATTATACTTTCTGGCTTTTTGTACTGGCTAGCGTGTTGATATTTATCGGGCTTGGGTTAAGAGATCCCTGGCCTGCTGACGAACCTCGTTTTGCACAAGTTGCAAAAGAAA
>JBCCIH010000244.1 GCA_039028315.1 Thermodesulfobacteriota bacterium
AGCTGGAGTTATGCGTAATAAACCTAAGTACTTTGGAAACAATAAAAAAGTCTACCCTTAATGATGAAATGGAACGTTATAGCATGGCGAAAGGGAAAAAATATTGAGCCTTTTTTAATGGCAATAACGGAAAGAGAAATCCGAAGACATCTTTGGTCACGGGGATTCGAAGTGAAGAATGAAGTCGTAGTAGTAGATTTTGCAGGGATTAGCTTTTCAATTGCGACAGTATCCTAAAAAACGTGTAAGTTAAAATAGAGGGCTTAGGCCCAGATTTAGAGTTTGATCCTTTGATCAAACAGAGCAATAAACTGATTTAAGATAATGGGCCAGTTTCGGATAGGCATGGTCCATTTTTTGGTGATTTCAAAAATAGCCAGGTATACGGACTTTTTCAAGGCCTGGTCAGTCGGGAAAGACATTTTATTCTTGGTGTACTTCCTAATCTTTCCATTGAGGTTTTCAATCAAGTTGGTGGTATAGATAATTTTTCTAATCTCAGCAGGAAAATCGAAGAACGTGGTCAGCTCCTCCCAGTTATTTTCCCAGGACTTAATGGCATAGGGGTATTTGTCATTCCATTTAGAGGCAAAATCCTTTAAGGCAGCTCTGGCCGCTTCTCTATTAGGGGCTTCATAGATCGGTTTCATGTCTTTTGCAAAGGCCTTACGATCTTTCCATACTACGTATTTGCAGGCATTCCGGATTTGGTGAACCACACAAATTTGAGTGTCTGAATTAGGGAATACACTTTGAATAGTCTTAGTAAAGCCCTTCAGGTTGTCGGTTACCGTGATCAGAATATCCTCAACTCCTCGGGCTTTTAAATCCGTGAGCACTCCCATCCAGAAGCTGGCCGCTTCGGCTTTGCCTAACCACATACCAAGGACTTCTTTTTTACCATCTAGCTTAAGGCCCACAAGCCAGATAGATCGTCTTATTGATCACTCGCGAGTTATCCCGCACTTTAAAGACAATACCATCCATCCAAGCTACTAGATACAGTGGTTCAAGTGGTCGGTTTTGCCAAGCCACAATATCAGATGTAACCTTATCTGTGATTTTTGAGATCGTTGAGGTAGAAATGTTAAAATCATAGAGCTCACGAATCTGCTCTTCGATATCAGCATTACTCATGCCCTTGGCATACAAGGAAATAACCATCGATTCAATGCCTTTGGCTAGTCGAGAACGCTTAGGTACTATTTGAGGCTCAAAGCTAGCATCCCGATCACGAGGCACTCGTATCTCTGACTCACCATAAGCGGTCTTAATACGTTTAGTGGAACTACCATTACGCGAATTTGGATTAGAGCTACGCTGATGTTTTACATAATCTAAATGAGCATCGATTTCTCCCTCCAGCATTTGCTCAATACCGCGTTTGTGTAGCTCGCTTAGAAATGACTCCAACTCTTCCCCAGACTTAAACTGCTTGAGGAAATCGGCGTTCAATAAATCTTCTTTGTTTGTCATCTTTCAAGTGTGTTTTGAAATTTACTAAATTAAGATGGAGGGCCATGGCCCTCCATCTTAAAACTTCCACACTTATTATGATACTTCCCAATTCTAAAAACGAATGCTTTCCCTCTATTGCAGCTTGTGATCGGGGGAAGGCATTTATGATCGAATAAAATACTTCCATTTTGAAGCAATGGAGCAAAACAGCTATAGCCAAGTCTATATGATTATTGTCAGTAATCCTAAGAATGATTGCACTAAGCGGTTGTTGTTGGCTTACTATTGATCCATCGCCCAATGCGCTCTACCAATTCTCCCGTCCTGGTGTTTGCTTGTGGTGAATGCTTCATTGCGCTTAACAATTGACCATCTTGTCTCAAGTAGAAGTAATAAGCTATCCCATCAAGCACCAGCCTTCGGCCTTCTCTTTCTCGTTTATTCAGGATAAGCTCCGTGCATTCTTGCGCAAGCACTGATCTATCTGCCGGGCTAATCTCAACTGCTTGTCTATTTCTTGTCTTATCTATGGGTATTCGCTGATCAAACTGCCTCCAAATTTGCTTTTCAACTTGTTCTGCCCAAACCTCTTCTTTTGTGATTCTCATCTGCCATTCCTCATAAAAAGACGGGGCAATGAAGATTGCCAGCTCACCTTCCTTCAATGAGTTTACCTCAAAAACTTCTTCTAGTTTTTCAAGATATCCGCCGACAGTCGTGCTGGTAGCAGGAATCGGATCCAGCAATTCCCCCTCTGTAAGGTTCTTGATATGCTCTTCATACGCTATTTCTATCCTGGCGGCATTGTACGCTCTTCCAAGTGCTGCTGCCATGTCTTGTTGTTCGCGTTTAAACTCTTCAAATGATGGGAATTGATCTTTTTTCATTTTCGTCCGCTTCATTCATCCTAATTCGGCAACCTTCTCTTGATTGAGGCAATAACAAGGCGCTTCCTACAAGCAATTTTTCTTGTTCCCACCACTCGAAAAACGAAACCGGCTCGTTCAGGTACTTCCGTGATTCCTAAACCAGCCGGCGCTTTATCGTCTAAGCATTTACGATAGTGATCAAAATGCTCAATTCTTTTCTAAATATTGCGGAGTACACCCTGAAACTCTCCCGTAACTGTGCTGCCATTTGAGATGGTAAGGCGCCAGGAAAGGTAGGTCTCCGTTCCTCTAATTTCAACATCAACGGTAC
>JBCCIH010000245.1 GCA_039028315.1 Thermodesulfobacteriota bacterium
ACAATCAGAATTGGCAAAAGGACCGATAAAAACTCACCCTTAATAAAAGATTTTATTCCTTTGCGTGATTTAGATGATCTGGTTTTTGCAGGTTGGGATATTTTTCCAGACGACTGCTATGAAGCATCCCTTAAGGCAGGAGTGCTTGACAAAAACCTGCTTGACGAATTAAAACCTGGTTTGCAGCAAACCTCTCCTATGAAGGCTGTTTTTAGCAGAAAATACGTCAAGAACCTAAACGGCAAACACCTTAAGCGCGGCAAGACCAAAATGGACTTAGCCGAGCAGCTTATTGAAGATATTAAAACATTCAAAAAAGAAAGCGGTGTTGACAGATTGGTGATGGTTTGGTGCGGAAGCACAGAAGTATTCATACAAGCATCAGAAGTTCATAGAAGTGTAAAATCTTTTGAAAAAGGGCTTAAGGAAAATCATCCTGGAATTCCTCCAAGCATGATTTATGCCTACGCAGCAATTAAATGCGGTGTGCCGTATGCAAACGGAGCACCTAATTTGTCAGCCGATGTACCTGCGCTTATGAAGCTTGCTGATCAAAAGAAAGTACCAATATCAGGTAAGGACTTTAAAACAGGCCAAACCTTGATGAAGACTATTTTAGCACCTGGACTTAAGAGCAGAATGATCGGTATTGACGGCTGGTTTTCCACTAATATTCTTGGAAATAGAGACGGTGAAGTTTTAGATGACCCATATTCGTTTAAAACAAAAGAGCAAAGCAAACTTAGCGTGCTTGACTACATATTTCAGCCTGATCTATATCCGGATCTATATTCAGATTACTACCATAAAGTCAGAATTAACTACTACCCGCCTAGAGGGGACGCTAAAGAGGCATGGGACAATATTGATATTTTTGGGTGGCTCAACTATCCAATGCAGATCAAAGTAAATTTCCTATGCAGAGACAGCATTCTTGCCGCTCCTATTGTTCTTGATCTAGTGATCTTCCTAGATCTTGCAAATAGAGCAGGGCTGTATGGAATTCAAGAATGGCTCTCATTTTATTTCAAGAGCCCTATGCATGGTGAGGGTCTGTATCCAGAGCATGATGTATTTATCCAGCTCATGAAGCTTAAAAACACTCTTAGGTATATGCAGGGTGAAGAGCTGATTACCCATCTGGGTCTAGACTATTACGACTTCGCCTAATAATCCTGGGCAAATTTTCAGCTAAATAATATTTGACTTGTTTATGGGAAGGATTACGCCTCAGCGCTAATGGCTAGCCATTTACGTGTTATGTAAGGTTTACCATCTTCGTCTCTATCTCCGTGTATTTCAATTGAAGGACCGACTGAATCTCTCATGGCGTTTACTGCGTCGTCAATCGGATAACCTCTTAGAGCACCCGCTGCATATTGCTGAAATGCGCTAATGTATTCCCACGCCTCTTTGTGCATATCAACAGCAAACTCTTTCGCATCAACGAGTTTAAAACCGGCCTCTTTTACAAGGTCTTCATAGTAGGAACGAGGCAAAAATTTCGCAGCCTCTGTTTTAGAGTCAGTTTTGATTCTCCTTACACCATGGTCTTTTAGATACTTAACAGCAGTTTTTACCTGTGTGCGGTAAAATGGAAGAGTGTCTGCAGGTCTTGCTTCTTCATAAAATGCAGTGTTGAAAAAGAATAAACCGCCTGGCTTTAATGCCTTTCTAATCCTCTTTACGCAGTCTAGTTGATCGGCGGCAGAGAGGTAGTGTATACCGTTTCCCCAAACAGCAATATCTATGCTATTATCGGGGATTGTCATATCCTCAATTGAGGAATGTACCATTTTTAGCTTATCAACTGTTTTATCTAGTTTAGATTGTGCAAGTTTAAGAGCTTCAGATGACTGGTCTAAGCAAAGAACTGCAGTTTTTCTCCAGCTTTCAGGCAGATTATCAAACACCAATTGAACCATGGTTCCAGCTCCGGTGGCAACATCTAAAATACCCTCGATGCTGTCAACGCCCTTTTGCTTCATTATTTCGACCCAGCTTGTAATACATTCACTATTAACTTGTTTATATTCTTCAGTATCAGCAAATGGTTCGTAATTATAATCTTCTTCTTCGATTTTATGTATTTCTTGTGTATGCGTTTCTTGCATTAAAAACCTCCGCGTTATACCCCTACCCTGTGAATGCGATTTAGAATAGTGAGAAGGGGATTATAACATGACATTTGGCAATAATAAATATCAGACACTATTGCCTATATAGTTACACCCCTCTCTTATCTCCCCAGATAAGCTTATGAAGTTGGGGCAAAACTCTGATATGTTCTAGTTTATCTTTTAATACCTTCCTAGTTATCCAACCTATCTCTGATCCATGTGTTGGTTGGAATACTATATTTGCCTTGATATTATACCTGCTTAATACTTCCCTGGCATATTCGTAATCCTGTTCATCCTGAATTACAAATTTGAGTTGGTCCGTTGATCTTAATTTAGTAAATAGGTCAAAATTCATCTTATCCTGCATGGAGGAGCTTGGACACTTACAGTCCATACTTATTATGCAGTTATCGCTCCATAGTATTTGTGGCGGCATCTTATGCCCACTGGTCTCAAGGAGTATTGTGTAGCCATTATCAAGAAGTAGTTCTGAGAGTTCTTCAACCTCTTTAGCCTGAATTAGCGGCTCACC
>JBCCIH010000246.1 GCA_039028315.1 Thermodesulfobacteriota bacterium
ACTTTTATTGTCGGATTTCCTGGAGAGACAGAGGACGAGTTTGAAGAGCTTTTAGATTTTATAGAAGAAGCCCAGTTCGACAGAGCAGGCGCTTTTAAATACTCCCAGGAAGAAGGCACACCTGCTGGCACTATGGGTGAGCAAATCCCTGAGGAAATCAAAGAAGAGAGACTCGAGCGACTCATGCAGGCTCAGTCAGAGGTTTCTTTGAATAAGAATAAGGCTCTTGTTGGAACTGTTCATGAGGGTTTTATAGAGAGCGTTGAAAATGGCGACTATGTTGCAAGAATATCCACACAAGCCCCTGAAGTTGATGGCTATACTTATATCAAACGGGATCAAGAGCTTATCTTAGGTGAGCTTGTAGACATAAAAATAACAGATGCAGATATATATGATCTTTACGGCGAAATAGTTTAATTAATCATTCCCATTTGCATCAAACATCTCTCGAATACCATAAGTAGTATTTCTTTCAGCAGGAATTCTTCCAATCTCGCGGGTTAGGCGTCTAAACTCCTCAGGAGGGAAATACTGACCATAGCTTGCACCGGCCGAGCGTGAGATCTGCTCTTCCATCAAAGTACCGCCAAAATCATTAGCTCCCGCAGTGAGTGAGAACTGAGCAAACTCTGGGCCCTGTTTAACCCATGAGACCTGAATGTTATTTATCCAGCCTCTTAGCATAAGTCTTGAAACACCGTACATTTTTAGTTGATCTAGATCTGTTGGGCCTTCTGCAACTTTACCTTTTGAGTGTTTAAAGAGTCTTGTGTTCCAAGGGATAAACCTAAGTGGCACAAACTCTGTAAATCCGCCGGTTTCTTTCTGAATATCTCTTAGTATTCCTATATGCATTGCCCAGTGCCTAGGCTCGTCAACGTGGCCGTACATTATTGTAGAAGTTGTATGCATACCTGAGAGGTGGGCCTTTTTAACGATTCTTATCCAAGCCTCAGTCGGCATTTTTCTTGGCGCAATAATTTTTCTCACTTCTTCAACCAGTATTTCTGCTGCTGTTCCAGGAAAAGTGTTGTGGCCAACATCTTTTAACATCTCAATGAACTCTTCTTCAGATATACCTAGCGACTCTGCGCCGTAGAAAATTTCAAATGGAGAAAAAGCGTGAGTGTGCATCTCGGGCACAGCGTTTTTGACTGCTTTAATTAATTCGACATAGAAGTTGCCGTCTATATCAGGGTGCATACCACCCTGCATACAAACTTCAGTTGCACCAATTTCCCAAGCCTCTTTAACACGGTCTGCAATCTCGTCCATGCTTAGGAAGTATGCTCTCTCATCACCTTCCGGGGCCATAAAATTACAGAAGCCGCAGTATGTGTTGCATATATTTGTAAAGTTAATATTTCTGTTTACGACATAGGTTATTACGTCACCCACATCCTGCTTTCTAATTTCATCGGCTGCTATCGCAAGAGCTGAGATTTCATCTAGATCTTCAATTCCAAATAGTGCCTCTCCCTCTTCAACACTGACTTCATCGCCAACTAGAGCCTTGTTAATAATTCTTCCAGTACTGCCGTTTACTTTAGATAGAAGGCCGTCTAAACCCATAGCCCTATTTTCTTCAATCCTATCAATTGCTTCTTTTATATCAGCCATTTCACACCTCTCCAAGTGGGACGTAACCGTCTTTATCTACGAAATTTTCTACTCTTTCTAACACATTTTCATTTATATAATCTTTATCAATAAACTCCGGATATACTGGAAGTCTCTCTCTGAGTATAAATCCAAGATCGTCCACCATATCTTCCATTATCTCTAGCTTAGGCCACGGAGCTTCAGGGTTAACATAGTCAATTGTAACCGGAGACACTCCGCCTAGATCATTTATCCCAGCGTGTATAAATAGAGGGTAAGTCTCAGGGTTTAAGTTTGGCGGTATCTGAAGATTAAGTCCTTCGCCGAACATGAGTCTAGTAATTGCTACAAGCTTAAGCATGTCTATAAATTCTGGCGCCGGAGTATTTTCCATCAAGATACCCGCTTTTGGACTAAAGTTCTGAATAATTATCTCTTGAAGGTGTCCATATTTATCGTCTAGCTCTCTTAATGCAATTAGGGAGTCAATGCGCTCTTCCCAAGTCTCTCCTATTCCAACCAGAATTCCAGAGGTCCAAGGGATCTGATGCTCTCCGGCCAACTCCATAGTTTTCATTCTCTGCTTTGGAACTTTATCAGGGCATCTGTGGTGCGCCTCTCCTTTCTTAAGAAGCCTTGGGCTTATATTCTCAAGCATAAGTCCCATGCTTGGGTTTGACTCTTTAAAGGAAAGAAGCTCTTCACTTGTAGCAAGACCAAGATTTGTATGTGGAAATATATTTTCCTTAAGTCCTGCTTCTCCTAATGCAATTAGATAGTCCGCTGTTGTTTCATATCCGAGTTTATGTAGTGCTTCTCTATAAACCGGGTATTTAAGCTCAGGTTTATCGCCGGTAACAAATAAAAGTTCTGTGCAGCCTAGTTGAGCGCCCTTTTTCGCCATATCTAAAACTTCCTCAGGGCTCATAAATAAAGCGCCCTCACCT
>JBCCIH010000247.1 GCA_039028315.1 Thermodesulfobacteriota bacterium
ATAACAGTAGTTCAGTCAATACTACAGGGTTTCAATGCCCCAGCAATCCTACTAAATGATGGGGATGATATTGTAAGGTTGGGCACGGGAGCTGATATTCGAGGTTTGATTTCATGTAAAGGTGAATTTTCTGATACTGGAGGTTTTGACACTCTTATATTCAATATGGCGGTACCAAGTGATCAGCTTGAGCAAATATCTTTAGAACTCGCAGACAAAGACCCTGCTGGGGACAGCATCATAATAAACGGCCTAACCTATGAATGGATAAGGTGTGATCAGATTGTGAACAATATAGTAGGAGGATTTACTACAAATGTTCCTACACTTAGCCAATGGGGTCTAATCGCAACAGCGGGATTGTTGGGAATTATTGGTTTCATAGTTATTCGTAGAAGACAAATAACAATTTAACTCAAACAACTTAAAATAGGGGGACTGACCATGGTCCCCTTTTCACCCAAAACAGTTCAAATCTGCTATCTGACTCATTTGTCAGCTTTATTTCTTATCTATTTCTTATCATTCTCAAAAGCATTGGTTATAATTCTTCCACCTATTTGTATATATAGAAGTTCTTATTCAATTATGGAGGATTGATATGAACAGATTACTATTTGTGACAATACTGGCGGTAATGTTTGGCATCTCATATTCGGCTATTAGTTTTGCTGCCTGTAATGGTACTAATGTAGTCATTTGTGATACTAGCCCCCCAAATCCTGACCCTATCGGTGTGCAGCAAGGATCTAATCCTAACGACATTACTGTCAACATGCTGCCAGGATCAGCAATAGACACTAGCGGTGATCCAATAGCTGACCTTACAGGTATAGATACAGATACTGGTCGTATTACTATAACAGTTGATAATGCAACTATAGCAGCACATGACTATTGCATAGAAAATGCTACTAACAATAATGGCGGACAAGTCACACTTATGAATGCACATTTATCGTCCGTCGATAATAACTGTATTAGTCTTAACAGTAATTCTGCTCCATATATATTAAATATTACGGATTCAGTGATAGAAACTATCGATGACACTGTATTAAGAACAGGCAATGGTGATGATATTCTTAATGTAACAAACTCCACTATAAGAGTATCAACTGCAGCTGGGAATGATTTTGCAATAACAACTTCATCTGGAAACGATACTGTAAACCTTGAAAACTCTTTACTACTTGGCGGTACTAGTAATCAACCCGTTCCTACTGCTATTCGATTGGGTGATGATGATGATATTTTAACAATAGGCAATAATGTAGAGCTAAGAGGACTACGGCCCGGAGATATAGAAGATTTTGGGATTATAGATTGTGATAATGGTAATGACACAATTGTTTTTGCAATGCAGGTACCAACAAACGATTTAGATGAAATAACAGCACAAATAGAATCAAAAAACCCAGCTGATGATAGTATTATTATTAACAGATTGTTGTATGTATGGCAGGATTGTGAGGAATTAGTTCCACAATTGCAGCCAGGGTTTATCTCCCCTGTACCAACTCTCTCTCAGTGGGGACTTATTGCAACAGCTGGATTGCTAGGAATAATAGGTTTTATAGTCGTTCGCAGAAGAAATTTAGCTTCGTAAATATCCCATCTCTTTTATATAGAGATTTATTGTACGTGTGATATATTAGCTTAAACCGTAAAGGAGGGGAACTATGAAAATCATTCTAAAATCCGCACTTACTATATTTATTCTGCCAGCTTTTCTTTTATTGTGCCTTGGCACTTTAGCGCATGCACAATCCCCAAATGATGGCCAAGCTGTGGTTGTAGACATATCGGCTGGCACTGACTTTGATGGTGCCCTTTTTATTGTTGAATTATCTAATGGTCAGAGGGAATTGGTCAGCGACTTTGGAGATCCCGCACAAGGCCCTTTGGGAGACGGCCCGGTAGACTTAGCCCTATCTCAAAACTTGCAGAACGCATATGTTACCGATACATCAGGCCAAGGTCTATTATTCCATGTGAATTTAATGTCCGGAGATAGAACGATAATTAGTGATTTCGCAGACCCTGCACAAGGACCTCTGGGTGAGAGGCCCTCAGGCATTGCTTTAAACGATACAGCTGCATATGTACTAACCAGATCTGAAGGTACAAACGACGATGGCCTATTATTTCATATTGATTTAACTACTGGTGATAGAACAATCATAAGCGATTTTGGCGATCCTGCTCAGGGAATTGTTGGCAGTGATCCCGCAGACCTGATTTTAGACGGCACAGGCGGCGCATATGTAACAGATGAAGATGGAGGAGACAGTTTAGGTAGAGGGGCTGTGTTCCATGTGGACCTAACATCAGGCAACAGAACGCTTATTAGCAACTTTAACAATCCTGCTCAGGGTCCTATAGGGATAAATCCTTTTGGTATTACTATGGGCAGCTCTGGAAATTTACTGGTTACAGATGAGGACATAACGCAAGGACCCACAATTAACGGTTCTCTTTTAGAAGTGGATGTTGTATCAGGTTTTAGAACAGTAATAAGTGATTTTGAAAATCCAGCGCAAGG
>JBCCIH010000248.1 GCA_039028315.1 Thermodesulfobacteriota bacterium
AATGTGTCGGCTTCAAGCACTCTATCACCTGCGGTGATTTTAAAAGGTCTAGAGGAGAAATCCACTGCTGAGATCTCGGCCATAACTGATATGGCACCGAAACGCTCGGCCTGTTTTCTCATGTCATTCATTAGGTCAGGTCCCATTACTCCATCTGGAAATCCTGGGAAATTCTCAACATCAGTTGTAAGTGTGAGCTGTCCTCCTGCCTCAAGGCCTTCAAACACAACTGGTTCAAGATTAGCTCTTGCTGTGTATAAAGCCGCAGTTAGACCTGCGGGGCCAGATCCCATTATTATTACTTTGTGTCTATCTTTTAGTTCTGAAACTGTTGTCATTTTCTATCCTCTATTGTTGATTCCGATTTATAGTACATTTCAGATTAAGTTTTTCAAGCAGTGCTTTTATATCAGAATCCAATAATGACTTTTAGATATCAAAATAACTAGTAAAGATTCAATCAGTTATTTGTGTATTCTACAAATCTAGTTAGCGTTTCTTTTAATAGTTATACTCTATTAATTAATTTTGGAGAGTCAATTCAATGAAAGAGTTACCCCTAAATGAATTGCATAAATCACTAGGTGCGAATTTTGGCGAGTACTTTGGATATAATATGCCGCTGGACTATGGAGATTGGCAGTCAGAATATGATTCTGTAAGATCTTCTGCAGGTATAATAGATCTTTCTGCAAGGGGTAAATTGAGGCTAAGCGGAAAAGACCATCTTAAGTTCCTTCAAGGAATGCTCTCTAATGACGTAATTGACTTAGAGCCTGGCAAAGGAAATAGTGCGACAGTTCTGACAGTAAAGGGAAGGATGATAGCCGATATGAGGGTCTACAAACAGGCAGATTCAATACTGCTGGACCTTGATCCGGGGCTAAATGAAAAAGTTTGTGAACTACTCAAAAAATTTAGACTATCTTATAAAGCCGATATAGATGATATAACTGATACATATGGACTAATATCGTTGCAAGGATCTAGCTCGGGGAAACTTTTAGAATTACTTTTTGGACAAGACTTCTCCTTGATGCAGCAATATGATCATATGGAAAAAGATTTTGCAGGTCATAAAATAACTATAGCTTGTCTGAGCAGGACGGCAGAGAAGGGTTTTGATATTTATATCGCAAATGAAGGCTTAAAACCGCTATGGGAAGAGTTTTGTTCAAGGGGCGAAGAACTTGGCATCAAGCCGTTTGGCTATACAGCTCTAAACACCCTTAGAATAGAGGCAGGGCTTGCAGTTTATGGAATAGATATGGATGAGAGCAACATTCCAATTGAAGCTGGCCTTTGGGACGCCCTTAATTTTGAGAAAGGCTGCTATGTTGGCCAAGAAGTAGTTGCAAGAATAAAGTGGCGAGGGCATGTGAACTGGCATCTAATCGGATTTGAGAGCGATAATTCCTCCAAACCCATTGTAGGGGATCAGATTTTTTCTGGTGAGAAGAAGATAGGTCGTATCACAAGCACAACGCACTCACCCAAGCTGGATAAGACTATTTCCATGGGGTATATAAGGCGCGAATTTAAAGATCCTGGCACCAAAGTAACCATAAAAAGCTCGGATGAATCAGAAATCCCGGCAGTAGTCTCCGAAATTCCCTTCTATAAAGGCAGTTTGTAGCTTTCTAAAAACGCTCCTAGTAGCTGAAAATATTGAAAAAATGCTTGATTTTATTTTCTCCTCGATTATATTATGGGATCTGGGCAATATTATTTTTACGAGCATTACAAAAGTTGGTTGGGATTCAATAATTTATCGATTAATATAATAACTACGCCAACATACACCGGATTTGGTGTGTTTGGGTAGGAGGGTGTGTAAATGATATTGGATGCAATACTTGGATGGTTTTCAAATGATCTTGCAGTAGATTTGGGGACCGCAAATACTCTTGTATATGTAAGAGGTAAAGGGATTGTTGCAAACGAGCCTTCGGTTGTAGCGGTTCAAGAGGATCAAAGGGGCACTAAGAAGATCCTTGCTGTGGGCACAGAAGCCAAAAACATGGTAGGTAGAACCCCTGGGTCAATTAAAGCCATTAGACCCCTTAGAGACGGCGTTATAGCCGACTTTGACGTTGCTCAGAAGATGCTTGAGTATTTCATCCGAAAAACCCATAACAATAGAAAAAGCTTTGTTAGACCTAGAATTATTGTATCTGTTCCGATAGGGATTACTGAAGTTGAAAAAAGGGCCGTTAAAGAGTCTGCAGAGGCCGCGGGAGCGAGAGAGGTTTACCTCATAGAAGAAACTATGTCAGCCGCAATTGGAGCGGGAATGCCCGTAACTGAGCCCGCAGGAAACATGGTTGTAGATATTGGCGGCGGAACAACTGGAGTTGCCGTGATTTCACTTGCTGGGATAGTTGTAAGTAAATCAATTAAAGTTGGCGGAGATAAGCTTGATGAATCCATTCTTCAGTATGTAAAGAGGAACTACAACATGTTAATTGGTGAGAGAACTGCTGAGGATGTAAAAAAGAAACTCGGCAAGGTACTCGGCAATGGTGACATGGGATCAATGAACGT
>JBCCIH010000249.1 GCA_039028315.1 Thermodesulfobacteriota bacterium
AATGCTCCCAAGTGGAAGACAAATACTAGTTACAGACACTGTTGGATTCATTAGCGAGCTTCCCAAAGAGCTTATGAGTGCATTTAGAGCTACGTTAGAAGAGCTTGGTGGGTCATCTTTACTTCTTCATGTAGCTGATGCAAGCGACCCTTTGGTAGAAGATAGGATAGAGTCAGTAGAAAAAATTCTAGAAGCTACCGGCTACGTGAAGCTCCCGCAGCAGATCGTATTTAATAAATCTGACAAAGCATCTATAGCAATTTCTCAAAGACTTACGAGAATGTACAATGCCCCCGTGATCTCAGCATATGAGAAAACCAATCTTACAGAGGTTTATCAACTTTTAGATAGCTTACTAGATAAGTTATATGATTCGGATCTTGAACAACAAAATATTGAACTCCAACTAAACACTGCATAAAAAATCTCGAGTTATCAGTCATAGACAACCCGGGAAATTATATTTTCTATATTCTAAACAGTTTTATTTAATACTGTGTCTACGTCTGAAATAAATCAATGATGCTATTAGCATAAAAGTAGCAATAGCTATGATTCCCCATTTATTTAATGTAGGAACATTTCTTGCTGTTATAGGCTCCCCTATTCTCTCCCCCCTCATATCAAAGGGAAGCACAAGAGCATTTAGATTAGACATATCCACACCCTCAATTCTGATTTCCCATAGACCTGCAGGAATACTGGGAACTTGCACGTCTGCAATACTCGGATCACTTGTAAGTGTATCTAGTCTAAAGAGCTCCCATTCTCTGTCGCCAGATGGGTTATTGTTCTGATAAGAATTTCCAAGCGGATCAATTACTGAATAAAAGATATTAGGTGTCCTCACTACAACGCTTCCTGTAGGAGGGCCGTTATCGTCATTTGGCTGGGAAATATTTGCTGTTTCTGAAATAGCTTCAGTTCCTGCTGTCCATGGAGGAAGAAATGGAAATCCAGGGGTGTTCGGATCATCTGTATCAAATACTGGACTGTTTTCATCACCATGATCAAAATCACCATCCCAAATATCCAGAGCCGTCTCTCCATCTGGAACTTCCATAAAGAAATTCCATATCCCATCATATGTTGTTTCATGCAAACAGCATGAAGGATCTCTGTAATCACACAATGATGTTGGAGTAAATCCGCCACAAATCATCGTACAAGCAGGATTATCACAAGTTATGTTGGGGTATATCAGCATGAGTAGCTCCACTGAAAGCTCAGGTGTCTCTGAATTTATGGCTGCAGCAAAGGATACCGGTATGCCCGCTGGAACATACATTATTCCGGGTGTTCTAAGCTTAAAGAGGTTACTTATTGAAGTGCCGAGAGTTGGGCTTAACGGAGTTATGAAAAGAGTATAGACATACTCTCCGTTTGCATTAAGTGCGCTCGGATCATTTGGAAAAGTGAAATCTGACCAGTCATTATCAAGCATAGGTTCACCAGTGTTAAGACCGTCACTACCGTCACTAGTCCATAGCGCAATCACAGGTCCTGCAAGACCAGAACCATCTCCTAATGGGTCAGCATGAAGCTCCAATTTTATCTGTACATCTTCGCTGCCAACAACTGGATCAAACTGCATCCGGGCGTCGCCATCAAATATACCAAACTCGAAATTCTCTCCTGTTGATACAAGAACTACAGTAATCTGTGCCCCGCCTATGGTACTTAAGCCGTTGCCTGGAACTTCAAGAAACTCATTATCAACAGCACTACAAGTTGGCAAACAATCAAGCGCTGCAACCTTATCGACACCAAAGCTGAATACTAGAATCAGATATAACAATACACCTATATATTTCATATCATCCTCCTTCTTAAATTGTTTTCAGCAACCTATATAAGTGGATAAATCTAGGCTGTGGAAGTAATTATTTTTGAAGAAACCGGGTTACCTATGATAGATAACCCGGCATAAATTTAATTATAATTCTCAGCAAAATATTACGCTGTTCTTTGTCTACGTTTTAAATAAAATAGTGACACTAGCATTAAAATAGATGTAAGTCCTATAAGGCCCCATTCGTTTAATGTTGGAACATTTCTAGGAGGTAGAACCCACGTTTTTGAGACATTATTTGATGTTCTAGTCACCTGACTCATCTCGTCAAAGAACGATGCGACAATCGTATCCGTTCCAATATCAGTGCCCGAATATGTCCATGACACCATGCCGTTTGCATCTGTAGTACAATCGTCATTGACTGTACATTCCCCAGTGTTTGGATCACTCACCTGGCCCTGGTTAGGACCGGCAATTATCTCAAAGTTTACCAATAGCCCTTGTTGTGGAACGTTATCGATCTGGACAAAAGCAGTCACTGTATGGTCAGGTTCTATACCTAATTCATTTGTTGCCGTAGATGGTGTCAATGTTATAGAAGTAGGTGGTGGTGGACCTACAGGCGGGTCTCCATTTTCATCCACTCCTAAAAGATCAAATGGAAGTACTATGGAGTTTAAGTTAG
>JBCCIH010000250.1 GCA_039028315.1 Thermodesulfobacteriota bacterium
GGCATAAATGAGGCTATAAGCCCAAACTCTCTTGCAACTGCTTTTATGGTCTCTCGCATGTAGACAATCCTGTCTGCAATAGTAAGAGGGTCTGTGTAATGTAGCGAGATCTCGTGCTGGCCAGGACCCGTTTCGGGGTTATAGTTGGCAAGCTCAATGTCCATTCCAAACAGTGATGCAGAGATCTTATCAATTATATCTCTGCTGGCATCAAACGCAGAGTTCTGGGCAAAGTGGTCATTATCAACGGGATCAAGCTGACCGCTCTCATGATAAGACTCCTCATCAAACAAAAAGAATTCAATCTCAGCGCCGCACTGAACTTCATATCCCATATCTTGGCCCTTTCTTATGGTGTTCCTTAGAAGCTCTCTCGGGCAAAGCTCCCAGGGGTCCTCGGTGCTATCCAACATCATGTTGCCCATAGTCTGAGCATGCCCTGGGGCATAGGGAAGCATTGCAAGAGTCTCCCAATCAGGAACTAATCTAATTTCTTTTATAGGCTCAAGACCTGCCTTGGGAACAGGCACATCAAACGCAGCATCTACAGACTGAACGGCAATGCTGATAGTTAGGGCTTGCTCTAGTTTGTAAATAAATTCCTCACTTCTAAGCTCCTCTAGTCCTTTGTTGTGAAGGTGTGCCTTAAAGGATGGAAGATGTATTGCTTTTGATCTGATTACGTTTCCGTTATCACACCATAGAATACGAAGAAATTTAATATCGTCACTTTTGAGAACATCTGCAATATGAAGCCTATTAACCATATGACGAACTCCCGTATTAAGTAGTTATGCTAATTCTGTGTGTCTAGTTTTTCATTCACAATTAACTCTAAGAAAAATGAGGATGCTCCAAATTCCTCTGGCACTCTGCCTTCTAAAACTTTAGTATCGAAAGTAATTGAATTTAAACCTGTAAGTATGTCGGAGACTTGAATCACGGAACCTACAGAGTCTTTGCCATCTACAACAGTGAGAGTGCCTGATGGAGGGTCTGATTTAAAGCTAGCAGAGTTTTTATGCCAGACTTGTGAGAAAGTGCTCACTAAAAAATGACCTGTTTCTCTTACGGTTCCTAGGTAGTAGAAAGAGACAATGGGAACGCCGTTTATATCAAGTTTGGAGTTCTTAAATGTTCCTGAATCCCCTTGAATGATGAATAGGTATTTAAGAGTTTCTAGATCATCTGCAAATACATCTTGAGGTGTTGCAATTATACAAAGACAACTTACTATCAAAGCTATCATGAGTATATGTCTATTCAAGATTCGCCTCCTTAAAAATTCCCATAGTGCACAATACCATATTACCTAGAGAATTCCCAAGATTGTATGAAGAACAATATATTTTTATTGGAATGAGTTGGTTATGAGGATAAAAAAAGGGTGTTATGTAGTTACACATAACACCCAGAAAATTATCTTAACTATTATAATTCTTAGTTAGCCATTAAATCTGATCATTGGCTCACAGTCTCCGTATGGAGCACATGTTGGCCTTGCATCGTATCTGATCATTGGCTCACAATCGCCATATGGTGCGCATGTCGGTCTTGCATCATACTTTGCGGTTGTATCATCAAATCTAATCATAGGCTCGCAATCTCCGTATGGAGCGCATGTTGGCCTAGCATCATATCTGATCATTGGCTCACAGTCGCCATAAGGAGCGCATGTAGGCCTTGCATCGTTCATCGCAGTTGAATCATCAAATCTAATCATAGGCTCGCAATCTCCGTATGGAGCACATGTAGGCCTTGCATCGTATCTGATCATAGGCTCGCAATCTCCATAAGGAGCACATGTTGGTCTTGCATCATTATCTAATGCAACCATACATGCAGTTGAGCTGTTTAGAGTTGCTTCTTCAGCCTGCACATCTGTTGTGTGGAATAAAACAAAAGAAAGAACAAATGCAAAAACGAAAATACCTAAACCTTTTGAAAGTTTAGTCATTTGGATCCCCTCCTTCTTAGGGTTGTTTTATTTATGTAGATAACTAATTAGTATCTACATATAATTCACCTTTAACTTACCCTCTGATTATTTATTTTATAACAGTAGGAATTAAAATGCAAATATTTATATGAATATTTACATGAATACCACATTATGTAATATTTGCAGTATTTTACAAAGATAGGGACAGGTTATTCTGGAGAGAACAAAAAGACTTATTTTACAACTTCAACATTTGTTATGCCATATCCTGAGGACATAAGAACGTTTTTTGCGGTGTCACTTTCCATAAATTTCATCCATTTAGCACTAGCTTCGGCATCGCCGCCTTTTATAGCAACCATAGCCTGCTTAATAGGATTGTGCATTCTGGAGGGAACGATCCAAGCATTCATTTTTTGCTCGTCACTAAGATCTCCGTAGGAGACAAGCCCGCCCTCAACCTGGCCAGACTCAACCATCTCTAGAGCCTTTAA
>JBCCIH010000251.1 GCA_039028315.1 Thermodesulfobacteriota bacterium
ACAACTCTTTTAAGTCTCTTGGCATGTCTAACCCAAGCTTTGACCATGCTAAGTCCTGGCAGCTGTCTAACAAGACTCTTTCTGCCTTTGGAGTTTGCTTTTTCCATTGCTGCTAAGAGGTTCTCAGGAACTCTTTTCCCAAGCTCAACCACTGTGTCAACGCCGCTTGCTTCGAGCAGATCCGCATACTGGGTGCCGACCCCTTTGATTCTAAATAGGTCTATGCGGTTTACCCACTCCAAAATAAGCTTTGCCGAAACCCCTGAATCTTTCGCAAGTTTATTGCGCCCCTTTCTTGTAGCTCCTGCTTTCAAAAGAGCCTCTGAGGTGGAGATTCCAGCTTTTTGAAGCTGTTTTTGATACTTCTTACCGATGCCTTCTACTTTCGTAAGACTTGCCATAATGTAGCCTCCTTGTTAGGTCCTTATAAATCAGACTAGTACAAATCGGCTTTAATGTAAATAAAATTTTTTGAATCACTTATCTTCCCATGTGTATTTTTCTCTTAGTAAATTTCCGGTAGACAATTTCGATTGCTATCGATATTGCTATCATGCCAAACAGTATAAGAAGCTGAGTGCGGGTAGTGGCAGTACTGTAGGTCTGCCAGCTTAGTGCCACGAGTGCGATAAAGCATGAAATGGCCGCAAGCATAGAAATCCAAGCTCTGCTGTTTGTTTCTTTTGCTAATTTATAGTTCGCCATATTCACAGCCATAAAAATCAACAAAAACCCCGCGCTGCCCATTGTGGCAATTGCATGAAGTGGGATGAAATTTGCGATTATTAAAGTGAGTACAGCGAAAATTATCATTCCCTCAAGAGGTTGCTGGCGAATGGGGCGCTCAAGCTCCTTTGGAAGCTCCCCTGATTTTGCAATTATATATGTGAGTCTGCCTGAGCCGTAAAATGTTGCATTTATAGCTGAGCTGGTAGCTAACAGCGCTGCCACTACAATCATGATAAATCCGAACTTGCCCAAGAAAGTGTTTGCTGCAACCGAAAGAGCATAGTCACTGGTCTTAGTGATCTCTTCAAAACTCATATGCCCTACAACAACTAGAGTAATAAGTATGTATAAGATGATTACAGTAATAACTCCTCCGTAGTAGGCGATAGGCAAAGCTCTTTTAGGATTAACTATGTCCTTTCCGGCATTTGCAATCAGTTCAAACCCCTCGTAGTTAAGGAATATGATCATAGCTCCTGATAGGATAGCAATTGGAGTAACGTACTCATTAGTTGAGAGTCTAGACCACTCAATTGGCGCAAAAAGTCCAAATATGACAAAGCCCAAAAGAATAATCATCTTAAGCGCATTAAATAGATTCTCTGAACGGATAGCCAGATCTGCTCCAAAGTAGTTAACGAGAGAAAGAAACACAATTATTCCTGTAATAAGGAAGTGCCTCCAAAAAATGTAATCTTCTTTTGGAAACAAGCTTGCTCCGTAACTCCCGAAGGCAAACGCATAAATCGCAAGCAGGACAACGTAGCTTAGGCAAAGAAGGATATTGAGCGAGCCTGTGGTTACTCCGGACCCGAAACCTCTATTTAAAAATTCAACAGTTCCGCCCTCGCTTGGATATCTAAGAGTAAGTTTTAGATATGAATAACTGGTAAGAAGAGCAACAATTCCAGCCACTATAAAGGCCACTGGGGCAGCGCCCCTAGTAAGCTCCACAGTAAGCCCTGTAACAGCAAATATTCCTCCGCCAACCATGCCTCCTATGCCTATAGATAAGGCCGAAAATGTCCCCACCTTGTTTTTACTCTCAGTACCACCGCTTTTGTTCAAGATTATGCTCCTAGGATTTAATAATATGAGTGTTGAATCTACTAGCTTTCATAATCATCATAACATTAAACAATCTTTAGTATATTTTTAGTTTAAATCTAAGCTAAAAAATTTGAAATAATGCCTATCTGGATATAAAATATTTGGGATAATAGGGATTATTATCTCTTAAGCAAAGGTTTTAAAGGGAGAAGTTATGGAAGTGCAGGTTAAACAAAAATCTATGGAAGAGATCATAGCTGGTCTGCCGGAATTAGTCCGTGATGAGCTCGACCTCTTTGAGCGCCAGATCCACGATTATCTCGACGGTAAGATTGGTGAGATCAAGTTTCAGAAAATAAGACTGCAACTAGGGGTCTATGCGCAGCGCCAAGCTGGGGTGCAAATGCACCGTATTAAGATACCGTTTGGAGGTCTGAACTCAGAACAGCTTATAAGATTGGCTGATTGCTCGGATAGATACGCAAGCAATTTCATTCACTTAACCACAAGGCAAGATGTACAGCTCTACTACATTGATCTTAAAGATGAGCCAAATATGATGCGTGAGCTTGCGGACGTGGGCATAACAACCCGTGAGGCCTGCGGTAACACAGTTAGA
>JBCCIH010000252.1 GCA_039028315.1 Thermodesulfobacteriota bacterium
ATATGCTTTATCGACATCTTTGTGCATGCTCAAAAGTTCCCGCACAAAACTCAATTGAAGAAAAAATAAAACACGCCGCTAGGTTGCCCAGTGAAGAGAAAGAAAATAGGACTATAATTGTAGACTCACTTGACGGGCATGCACATAATTTATATGGCTCTTTCCCAGATATGGCTTATATAATTAATCCAGAAGGTACGGTAATTTTCAGAGGCGACTGGAACATACCATCAGAGGTTCGTCGCGTGCTAGCCCAAGGCAGAAATGAAATTCATAAACGTGATCACTATGAGCCTGGCAAACCTTCTATTTTTCTAACTTTACGAGTATTAATTAGGGCGGGCCTCAATTCACTTTGGGATTTTACTATAGGTCTCCCGGAACTTTTAAGCATGCACAAAGATGTCGATAAAGCATATGAAAAGCAAACGAAGAATCAGTAATTAAGCTAGTACTTAGCTCATCACTATGGGCACCTGTCACAGCATGGCCATCCAAGCGTTGTGTTGCATTCCCATGTGACGCCGTCTATACATTTCTCGCTCCAGACTTGCCAGCAATTACCTGGATTGGTAGGATCACACTCCGTCATACTCATAGTAGTCTTACACCCCGGGTCGTTGTGGCAACCAAAATGCGCACCATCATCACCATCACAAGCGCATCCGCCAGGAACATACTTACATGCTGAAGAGCACGCGATTGCGATCTGATAGTGATGGTCGTGAAAGCTCCAGTTGGTTACAAAAAAAGTCATGCCTTTATTGTCTAAGTAGAGTTTGCCAAACGGATCTTCGGTTATAGTAACCGAGTGACTTGATCTGTGATCACTATAACGAACGAAATAGTGGTGATTTGGGCAGTGTACATCAACTTTGTCGGCCCTGGCATGACCTACAGCATGACGCTTAGTAACAACGTTCACACAATCTGGTATAGATTCATTGCACGCTTGCGGGATAGTGTGTGGAATATCAGATGGAACATCAGCCCTGCCGTCGGGAAGTGTTGTACGACCAGCGAATCTCTCTATACCGTCAGAGTCCTCAAAAGATATATCGGAGCAGCCGAGGAATGTTTGATAAAACCCGTCAAGATCTGGATCTTGATTAGAAAACTTCACCGTTACAGCATCCTCATTCCAGTTAATTACGACTACGTTTACATTATCGTTCTGATCAACATCTATGTTATGAATGTTGGGCGCTTCATCAGGGCAGTTGAAATGGAGGACGTGAATAGCATCTGCAGAAAGTTCCATAAACTCAGTCTCAACGGAGACACAGTTAGGTACTCCGTCACATTCCTCTCTAGATGACAATATTGAATCGTTTGACGTGGAATTACTGCATGATGAAATTATTCCGACCACAAACAATAGCGGTAAAATTATTAGAGCTTTTTTCTTCATTTTCCCCCATCCTAAAGAAGTATTATAAGGCATAATAGGTCAATCAATTTCATAAGTGTAGATTGATAAATGATATATGCATTCTTATAAATATAACTGAAATATAGAATCAATAGCGCTGGTCTATCAGCCTTCTCCCCGAATACAGATTTTAATAATGCTGAGGCTAATTTATCAAACTTCATAAGATAACCACAAAGACCTATAAATAGTGATTGTATGAGTTTTCTTTCTCTGTTATTTTTTACTACAAATATAGATGGGGGATCTATTAATATGAAAATGATCAGTCTTGATGGCGAAAACATAGAAGTACAAAATACAGTTATAGAGCTTTTCAAAAAATCAATTACAGGTTCTGTGCTTAGTAGTAACGACCCTGGATACGATGGAGCCCGGGTGATTTTTAATGGAATGTTTGATATCAAACCAGCATTAATAGTACAAACACAAACAGTTGAGGATGTAATAAATTGTGTAAACTTCGCTCGAGATCATAAGATTTTACTATCTATCAGAGGTGGAGGTCACAGCGCAGCCGGTAAGGCGCTGTGCGAAGGTGGAATAACAATCGACTTAAGGAAGATGAATGATGTAGTGGTTGATGCGCAAAATTTTACTGCACATGTTGGAGGCGGAGCTCTATTAGGCGATATGGACAGAGCGACGCAGCAATACGGTCTTAGTGCCCCTGCTGGTATAGTGTCTGACACTGGTGTTGCTGGTCTTACTTTAGGAGCTGGGTTTGGATGGATCAGAAGTAAATACGGTCTTAGTATCGACAACCTTTTATCTGTAGATATTGTCACTGCCGATGGTCAGCTCGTACATGCAAGCGAATCGGAGAATGAGGATTTATTTTGGGCTGTGAGAGGAGGAAGCGGCAATTTTGGTGTAGTTACTACATTTAAATTCCGTTTGCATCCCGTCGGGCCCGAAGTTATGTTCTCTGGCCCCATTTACTCTACTGAAAACGCAAAAGAGATA
>JBCCIH010000253.1 GCA_039028315.1 Thermodesulfobacteriota bacterium
AGGCATATAAGTTACATCCTCTCGGCTGGACCATATTTCACTTACCACTTCCGGCTTGTTCTTGTACTGTCCCTCACTAGCCGCATAGAACTGCATGGTGGCATATACAACAGCCCTTTCTTCCTGCTCAGTCTGTGATAGTTCATTGACTTGAGCGTTGGATACGCTGTATCCAGCAAATAACAATGCGAGCACAATCAATAGATTAGTTATTTTTATCATTTCACTCTCCTTGAAATAAATATCATAAAAGTGTAGCACAGGCTAAAGAATTACTCACTATAAATTTTCGTGTATAAAATTTCGAGTTAGCTAGCCCCATCAGTGTTATACTATTCATACTAAATTAACAAGGCGGAGGTCTTGTATGAATTGTATGAAACTAGTTATTGTATTTGTCTTTGCTGCAACCGGAATAATATTTTCTGCTGATACGTATGCTGAAAAGATTTCAGGTGTTGATATCCCCCTTAGTGCTGATTTGCCAAATGGTGTTTATTGCGAGATTAATGATGTAATACTGATTGCACAGGACAAAGATAATTGCAGTACAGCAGGCGGTGAGGTAATTAAGGTAGAAAATAATAAGGCTAAAGATTCTAAATAATCAGTTTGTAGAGGGTGCGATATGAGGATTTTATCACACACAGCCATAGTAATAGTATTTACTATATTCTTATTAGCTGGTGCGAGTGCAGAACAACAATCCACTCCCAAGTATCTACCTGAAGGTGGGGTAGATGGGGCTGCTATGATCGGTGCTCCCCCAGCTGTTGGATCGCCCGAGTTTGAAACTCAGATGGCAATTGTGTTGTGGCTTCAACAAACACGTACCCCTGAACAGGTTATATTTGTAGAAACCACACTTAATTTAAATAGATTTGCCCCTATAATTGGCGCTGAGCTGTTGGATGTTGACGGAACAGTGCTGAGGCAGACACTGGCAGCTATTATCAATGAAGTAAGAACTGACTACGACGCAATAAAGGCGAGATATGATCTTCCTAGACCCTTTGTGGTAAATGATAAAGTAAAGCCCGCAATAAATGCACGAGCAGTTGCAAGCTATCCAAGTGGGCACGCTATAAGAGCTGTTGTGTATGCAAGGATATTGGGCGTGATATTCCCTGAAAAAAAGGATGATCTTATGGAGCTTGCGCTTCAGATAGGATATGGACGAGTTATAGCCGGGGTGCATTACCCCATAGATGTTATAGCAGGGCAGGTGCTTGGGAAGTTATATGCAGATGTAATTGTAGAAAGCGACACATTTAATGAGGCAATCACGAAAATACGCCCTCAATAATATTTCGTTTGCAACTTTAGAGTCAGCTTATTGATTATTCTTTCTTATAACCTTTGCAATATCCGTCTTCACCGCATTCTTTACTATTAACAAAGCTCCAGTTCTCTCCTGAGCATGAACTAGGAGAGGATGGATACATGCAGCCTGGAGAGTCTCCAAAGAACATTTGGCAGCATCCAGAGGCCATTGTTTGCCCGCTAGGCGGTTCATAGCCTTCGCAAAAGCCGCTATCTGTATCACACTCACTTCCCGGGAAGAATTTTTTGCCAGGGGTAGTGCTGTCTTCGTTGCATGAATCGGTTGTCTCAAACGACTGACACCCCATAGGGTCTGCACCAGTAAAGAATTGACAGCATCCTTCTTTTTCTGCGTAACTATTGTTTGGAAATGCAATTAAAAGAAAACTAAAAACTAAGAAACCAAAAAATGATAGGAATAAACTCTTATTGATCGCCATCTTAAACCTCCCATCTTTGATTCTTCGATACTAACACATAACCTTTATTGCCTCAATTTAATTTGCACTGATTCTTTGTTTTCGAATATAAAAATATCCAGTTAATGCTATCGAGCCCATAACTGCAATTAACCCCCATTTAGAAAGGGTAGGGATTGACTCTGCAATACCTAAATCTGCTTCGATTACATCACAATTTCTATATTCATAGAAAATATTATTAATAGTTATTGAGCCATCAGGGGTAGGGAGGTTCTCAATCTCTAGTGTTAACTCAGCAATCTCGCTAGCTGGAACATCCATTGCAAATATTAATGTATCAAACCCTTCAAATTCTTCTCTAAAATCACAATCTATGCCTCCTGGTATGATTGCAGCAGTACCGATTGTTAGCTCATCATCTCCGCCAGCTCCTATTAAGGGAAAATCATTCGTAGCATTAGTAATTGTTGAGTGTGCAACAAAGAGCTTGTCATTATCAGCACCAACTGAAACACTTGCATCTGAAGACAAGTTTGTTATTGTTGAGTTCAAAATTGTCAGGTCTTCCATCCCGGCTCCACCCGTGAAAGCTCGGCTGATC
>JBCCIH010000254.1 GCA_039028315.1 Thermodesulfobacteriota bacterium
AAATAAGGGGCGGCGCTTGTCGCCCCTTTTATTTTAACTATTCCAATTCTAGACAATTCAATATAAAATAGAGCCTATGTTAGCCCTTTTATTAAGCCTAATAATAAGCGCACTAAGCATTTTAATTGTAGGTTATATAATCCCTGGGTTTTCGGTTCAGGACTTTGGCTCTGCGCTTATAGCAGCAGTTGTTATAGGTATTATTAATGCAACTATAGGTATCTTTCTAAAAATTATCACAATCCCGATATCTATACTTACTTTTGGCATATTCTTTTTAGTAATAAATGCTCTTATGCTGATGTTCGCATCGTCACTATTATCACCAGGATTTAGTGTTAGCGGTTTTTGGGCGGCCTTTTTCGGCGCTATAGTACTCGCAATAGTGAATATGCTGATTAGAGGTTTGATAGGCGCTGGAAAGTAAAACTACTTATGAGGCTCGACTATTATCTTTATTGAGTCCCCGCCCTGCTCGACCATACGAAATCCCTCTCCAGTTTCAGAAAGCGGAACTCTGTGAGTTACCATATCGGCAACATTTACTCTTCTTGAGCTAATTAGCTCGAGCGCAATAGCCAAATCCTCAGGAGATGCTGCGTAGGAGCTTAGTGTTTTCACTCCAGACCACCAATAGTCGTTAAAAGGAATCTCAATTTTAGTATCAGGCCCTGAAGGTGCAAAAAATAAGATCGTACCTCCGGGCTCAACTAGATCAAAAGCTTGCTCTAAAACCGGTTTTGCACCAATACATACCGCAACAAAATCTGCGAGTCTGCCGTCATTAACCTCTCTAATATGAGAGGCAATATCTTTATCTGCATGAATTGGATAATCGGCTCCAAACTCTTTCGCAATACTGAGTTTGTAATCACTAATATCCGTAGCAATTATTTTCCCTGCGCCCTGTGCCTTTGCTAGTTGAACATGGAGCAGCCCTGTCATTCCGCTGCCCATTACAGCCACTGTGTCGGTCATCTGAAACCCAGCCAAACGCTGACCTCTCACAACACAGCCAAGAGGTTCTACGAATGAAGCTTCTTCATAACTAACATTATCCGGGAGCTTTAGCACTCCACGGTCCACATTAATCTCAGGGATACGTATATATTCAGAGAATCCACCCGGGTCAAAGCTAGTTGATCTAAGAGTTGGACAAGCGGAATGATTTCCTCTTAGACAGTGATAACAGGTGTTACAGGGAACATGATGAGTTGCAATAACGCGCTCGCCAACACTGAATTTAGAAACTTTATCTCCAACCTCAACTACCTCACCCGCAATTTCATGCCCTAAGACTAAAGGGGCTTTTGGTAGTCTGTACCACTCCATAAGGTCACTTCCGCAAATACCGCTTGCATAGACGCGGATAAGAATTTCAGAAGGACCAATTTTTGGAACGTTCATCTCCTCAAGCCGCACGTCCGCATTCTTGTAGTACATTGCTACTTTCATAGTTATATTCTGAAAATGTTCTGCCAGAGCCTAGGCGTTTGCCGCCTTCTTCGTTTCCTCTTCCTTAAGACTAAGGAATATGTCATGAGCCTGCTTTGCATTGTTGTTCTCATGAACAATTGACCTGATGGCTCTTAACACTGCAACCGGATGATCGTTTTGCCAAATGTTTCTTCCCATATCAACGCCAATTGCGCCCTGCTCAAGTGCATTGTAAGTCATTTCAAATACGTCCATCTCAGTTTCAAGCTTGGGTCCACCTGCTATCACAATAGGCGCTGGGCAACTGGTTGTAACTTTCTCAAAATCCTCACAGTAATATGTTTTTACAATATGAGTTCCAAGCTCTGCACATATACGGCAGCAAAGTGAAAGAAAACGAGCATCTCTTTTCTCAAGCTCTTTCCCTACAGCAGTGATCCCTAGTACTGGAATACCATATTCTTCGCCCTTATTAACCAGCTCTGCAAGATTTAATAGTGTTTGGCTCTCATAATCGCTTCCGACAAAGACTGATATGCCAACTCCGGCTACGTTTAATTTAATAGCATCTTTAAATGAAGTAGTAATACCTTCATCTGCAAGATCGGCTCCAATGATGCTTGATCCGCCTGAGACTCTGAGAACGACATTGGCGCCTGAATCCGGGTCAACTGACGTGCGGAGCACGCCTCTCGTAAGCATTATCGTATCAGCATAAGGCATAAGCGGCTCAATGGTTTTGCGCGGTTCCTCAAGTTTATGTGTTGGCCCAAGGAAATAACCGTGATCAAACGCAAGCATAACGGCCCTTCCGGTTTTAGGGTTAATAATTCTTGCCATTCTATTTTTCATACCCCAGTCCATGACTTTACACCTCTCAATTTTAAGATTATTTCAGTCAAAATTT
>JBCCIH010000255.1 GCA_039028315.1 Thermodesulfobacteriota bacterium
AAGAAGGACTAAGCTAGAAGCAAACTAACTAAACAAAACAATATTTGAAAACTAACTCCTCTGAATGGATGGTCATCTGTTCAGGGGAGTTTTTATATCAATTCTCATCTTCAGGTTTTTCATTAACAGCTTTTGTGAAAATATCGGTAAGCCACTTTTTGATCTTATCCTGAGAGCCCTTTCCTATTGTTTTTCGAACTTTGCTAAGCGATATAACTGCCTTTGCGGCCGATCTATGCCCTCCGGCGCTGCCAATCTCTGAGAACAGCTCTCTAACTAAGCGACCGGCGCTTTTAACATAGCCTACATTTCTGACAGATATAATTAGATGGGAGTTACCCTGAATACCAAATGCCACCGACCACTCAATACCTTTTACCTGAATGCCGAAATCTGACATCTTTGGTATAAGATATTCTCTTTCAACTCTGCCCACATTGACAAAGAATATTCCATCACTGATCCAGTGATCAGCGAGCGCTTGGCCAAGGGATTTTATCTCGGACGGTGGAACCTCTGCGCGCTCAATTCTTCTAAGCAGTGCCAGGTTAGCGTGAGGATATAGAAATGTGAAAGCCTCAACATCATCGGGGTTAGCATCACGGTTAAGTGTAATAGTATCAGTTTTAATTCCATATAAGAGAGCCGTGGCAAGACGCTCTGATATATCAACCTGAGCTGCTCTAAGGTACTTTGTAAGAATTGTAGAAGTAGCTCCCTCTTCGGCTCTTATCTCTTTAAATTTAGCTTCATAAGAACCCACTAAAGGATGATGATCGATCACTGTATCAACATTTGGAATCTCTTTTCCCCCAAAGAATGGCGGCTGAACGTCGACAAGTGCAATCGAATCAAATTCCTTGAGCTTCTTAAATGAAAGTGCTTCAAGCTCGATCTCCAAAAGTTCAATCATGGCCACGTTCTCAGGGCGTGATATCTTCTCTCCCAAATGTCCAATAATTGCTGTTTGTTTATTTCTTTTAAGAAGTGTCCTAAGTGCAAGCGCGCTGGCAATTGAATCAGGATCAGGGTGATCATGAAGAAGTATTAACAGCTTTTTTGCTCCACCATGAGCTTGGCGAAGCTCTTCAACTCTTAGCTCTGTCATAGCAAGCTTTTCCTCACGCTCGATCTGCTCCGAGAGCAGGCTATGAAAGGCTACAAACCTTACTGAGGGAGGTGGCTCTTTATGCTCATCGCCATTACTTACGATTATAGGAATTTCTGGATACTGCTTGGTTAGTTTTTTTGATATTCTTGGAGTGAAAAAGTTGTTCTCAAGGATGATTAGTGAAAAATGACCTGTCTGATTAAGCGCTTCGTCAAGTGAGCTGACATAAACCACCTCGCCGCGCTTTGAAAAAAGGCCAAGCAAGAGAGAATCAAATTCTCCGATAAATAAATACCTTTTGAGCTCTTTCTCCATCTTCCTACTTTGCCTTCTTTAAGTCTTGTCTATCGCATGCGCTGCTTAAGTCGCTAACAAAGGAAGATAAGTTGTCTAAAAGCTGATCCTTATCTCTTCCGTGCTCTTCGATGATTCTCACAATTGCGCTTCCCACTATGACAGCATCTGCATATTGGGCTATTACCTTGACCTGATCAGGAGAGGAAACTCCAAAGCCAACACCAACAGGAAGACCCGTTGTAGACTTAATCTGATCAGCTAATTTATCAAGCGAATAATTCAAATCAGGCCTTACTCCCGTTACACCAGTCACTGAGACGAGGTATACAAACCCACTTGCGTTATCAGAGACAAGATCAATTCTCTCTGATGTGCTGGTGGGAGCTAGTAGAAAAACAAGGTCTAGGCCCTTTTTATCGGTATGAATTTTAAATTCAGGCGCCTCTTCAGGCGGAAGATCAACAACCAAAACTCCGTCTGCTCCTGCTTCTGCTGCGTCTTGCGAGAATTTCTCAACGCCGTAGTGAAAAAACGGGTTGTAATAGCCAAATAGTATTATTGGCACTTGAGATACTTTTCTGATATTGCGAACAGTCTGTAGGACATCTGCTAGAGTTGTGCCGCCATCAAGAGCTCTCTCTGAGGCAAGTTGTATTGCAGGGCCGTCGGCCATCGGATCTGAAAATGGTATACCAAGCTCTATGATGTCCGCGCCGCTCTCCTCGAGTTTTAGTACAATTTCTTGCGTAATGTCTAAAGACGGATCCCCAGCAGTTATATAAGTTACTAATGCAATTCTTCCGTTTCCATTAAGTTCTTCGAACTTAGTTTTTATTCTATTCATGAGTTTTTATTGTTTTAGTTTTATTGTTTTTTGGAGATAAAGGCCACTAATCACTCGCATCTTAAGCTGGACTTTGTTCATATATGGCC
>JBCCIH010000256.1 GCA_039028315.1 Thermodesulfobacteriota bacterium
AAGGATTATAATGACAACTATAACTAAGAGGTATATTAGTAATTTAGACTTCATGGCTAGCTGTAAAACCTTTTAATCAACAATAACTACTAGATCGTCTCTATGTATTACTTCATCGCTGTATTTATAGCCCAATATGTTTTCAATATCTGTGGTTTTAGAGCCCATAATCTTGACTATTTCTGCAGAGCTATACGAGGTAAGTCCCCTAGCTATAAGAGTGCCGCTCTCATCTATACAGGCAACCGATTCTCCCACTCCGAAGCTGCCCTTAACTTCTTTAATCCCTGAGGGCAAAAGGCTTTTGCCTGACGCGGTCAGCGCTTTTGTGGCGCCGCTGTCAATCACTATTTCTCCGCTAGATTTAAGAGTAAAAGCAATCCAGTGTTTCCTTCCGCTTAAGCTCTGCTCAGAAGGAAGAAAAAGTGTTCCTACTTCTTCGCCGGAAAATATCTGCTCAAGCGTCTCACCGTTGTTTCCGTTTGCAATTATTGTTGGAACCCCATATGCCGCAGCTTTTTTTGCAGCTTCGATCTTTGTCTTCATGCCGCCAATTGTGGTCGAGCCCACCGTATCCCCCGCTGTGTTTTCGATTTCTTTGCCAATGCGGTCAATAAGCGATATTAGCTCGGCATCCTGATTGGCCCTTGGGTCTTTATCATAAAGCCCTTCAATATCGGTGAGCATAATGAGTAGATCTGCTTCTATAAGTGATGTTATATGGGCCGCAAGGTTGTCATTATCCCCGAGCATAATTTCTTCCACCGCAACTGTGTCGTTCTCATTAATAATTGGAATAATTCCCATTGACAGCACTGTGGTGAGAGTTTTGCGAGCGTTTAAAAATCTCTTTCTATCTGAAAGGCCATCGAGCGTAAGTAGTATCTGAGCTACTTTTTTATTATATTCAGAAAAAGCCCTTTCATAATGCCAAATCAGAGTGCTCTGCCCTGCGGCAGCTATTGCCTGTTTCATAGATATTTCGGTTGGCCTTGAAGTAATACCAAGCTTTTTCATCCCTGATGCTATTGCGCCCGAAGATACTATAATAACTTCAATATTCTTATCACAAATCTTAGAGATTTGATCCGCAAGCTTCTCAAATATGCTCTCGGACAGACTCCCGCCCTGATCGGTCAAAACGCTTGAGCCGATCTTAATTATTACTCTTGAGACCTCTGATATTATTGATTTTCTTCTGTCGTCACTCATTTTTTTTACACTAATGAACTATTTTACCTAAAGAGAGGGAGTATAACGTAATTCTTGACAATAATCATTGGGCTTGATACATTTAATGGGCCTAATAAGCGGGAATAGCTCAGCTGGCTAGAGCGTCTCCTTGCCAAGGAGAAGGTCGCGGGTTCGAATCCCGTTTCCCGCTCAATCTTACTTAAAAATCAATCTTCCATAGAAATAAATCCGGGCTGGGACTCAATGCGCCCGATCCACGCCATTACATTTTCATACGGCTCTATATCAACCTCACCTTCTGGTGCAAGATGGACGTATGGATAGCATCCTATATCGGCTATTGAGTAAGTGCCAGCTAAAAATTCGTTATCCTGGAGGTGATCATCTAAAATCCTAAGCGTCTGCATGCCGTGAGCTCTGCACTTTGCCAATTGTTGCTGCTCGTGAGCTTCACCTGAGCCGAATCTTGTCAGATATCTGGCCATTGCAAGGTTTGGGTCAATTGATGTTTTACCGAAAAGAAGCCACTGCGCAACTTGGCCATAAGTTTTAGGGTCTTCAGGATAAATGTCATTTGGGGAGTATTTCTTACCAATATAGAACAAGAGCGCGTTAGATTCCCAAATTACATAGTCTTCATCCACAAGAATCGGGATTTTTTTATTTGGATTTAGCGCTGCAATCTTAGGATCATTCTGCTCGCCCTTAAACACGTCTACATTTATTTTCTCGTATTCTACTCCTAAGTGACTAAGTGCAAGCCGTGATTTATAGCTGTTTCCCGAAAGCGGGTGGTCGTATAGTTTTAGCATAGTTTAATCTTCCAGATATTTTTGAAATTTTTCCGTGAACTTCTCTTTACCCATAATTTTATAAGTAACTTCTCTTTTGGTTATAGTGTAGTCAACGTTACTTCTAGTGCATACTTTGTTATTTTCATTTAAGAGATTCACTTGCACGCTGATCTTTCTGCCCTCTGCATGTGTTATTTTCCCTCTGATTGTAAGGGTAGAAGTAGAATCAACCGGTCTTAAAAACTCCATATCAAGCTTAGATGTAAGTGCTATTTTCTGATATTTATCAAACAT
>JBCCIH010000257.1 GCA_039028315.1 Thermodesulfobacteriota bacterium
ACCCTCAGGGCTTAAGTACGGCATTGTGTGGGACTCCCAGTTGCTCCATTTTGCGTCATTAAACGCCTCGACCGCCTCCCCCATGTCTTTATAATAAGGAGGACAATAAGCATGAAAAAGATCGTCTTTTCCGACAGCCACCGGGTTAGGATTACCGGTATCGCCTTTAATTTCCGGGGTGACAAATCTAAAGCCGAGTCCTTTGTTAAATGGCGTCCCGCCTAGCATAAACATGCTGGCAAAACCGCTAAACAGCCATCCTCCCAGTCCAAGGGTCTGGAGCGTAAGAACCATATTCTGTCCCATAAATGCTTGCTCTGCAATGTAACCGTTAGCAAACCTAAGTTCTGCCTCAACCAGCGGCATACGCTTTCCTTTATCCAAGAAACCACTCTCCAGCCAGCGGTCAGTTCCTGGAAGTTTTAGGTTATGTAGTTCATCAACAAAATTAAACCTGTGATCAGGTCTCATATAAAAGAATAGAAGGTTAATAATACATGCAGATAAATCTGTAACCGGCATAAATAAAGTAGTACCCGGTTTATTCACATTCCAAAGGTTGTGCCCTGCAAGACCAGGGGGTTTTGAAGGGAGATCGGCCCTTTTGTCTTCAAGCTTGATTCTTGATTCTCTAAAGAGCTCTAAAATTTTATCTACCCTCTTGTCACGACTAAGCCCTTCAAGGCCTCTAAATTCATGAGCCTCTTTGTCGTGCATTTTTACCATGTAAGTGCCATCGTCATTGGTATAGAAAAGCTCAGTTCTGTGCACATCTCCAAGAGCAGGGATGGTCTTACTTGTGAACTGCATCTCTAAATCAAGACCAACATGAGGAGGAAAATCCGAGAGGTTAATATTTTTTATTCCGAGCCCGTTCCAAACTATGAGCGCCTCTTCAAGCTCTGAAAGTGGGACCGGATCGTGCTTTGATTTATATTTAAGCGGGCCCTTTTCGATTTCCATACCAAGACCAAATCTTCTTGATCTCCTCTCGAAAAGTGCGTCCATGAATTTGTAATCTACGGTAACGTCTAACCCTGGTGGATAATCTCCCATATTCTCGTTTCTCCTTTGAAAATGTAGAATTGTAGTTTAGCAAATAACGCTTCCTTAGCCAAATTAAATAAGTGGCTAAGAAATATTTGTAGAAACCCCGCTGTTCATCTCTTATACTTAGAGCGTATGACAAATAGAAATATAAACCTGAGTATCGCAATTATAGCTACAGCGCTCTTTTTAACCGGGTGTGCCGCCGGACAATACGGCAGCCAGCAAGCACCACCCATACCTACTACGCAAGCTGGGCCCGACGGTGTGATCATTGCAGTAAGTCCTTCTTACTGGCCATGGACACCAAGAAATTTAGGCGATTATGTAACCCCGTATTATGTAAAAGTGACCAACAATTCTAATAAAACTATTATTTTGGATTATAAGGACATTGTCCTCTTTGACCAGTTTAAAACTCAGTACACGCCGCTATCACCTGACACTGTAGCTAATATTTTTAATTCCGGCACTGGAACCACATACTCGGGAGGAGGATACTCTTATCCGCGGCTATCCGTCGGTGTAGGCTTTGGATTCGGAGGCGGATACGGCAGACGTTACGGCTACAGAGGATACAGAAGAGGATATTATGGACCAAGGGTAGGAGTATATGGATATGCGCCAGTTTATTATTACCCACCTCCGGCCACATATTACTCAAGACCGGTTGATACTTCAGATATATTGACTCAGGCCCTGCCATTAGGCCCGGTTCACCCAGGGGCAACTGTTACAGGGTTTTTATACTTTAGAGATACGATCGCTCAGGCAGCACAGGTAACTCTAGACATAGGCTACAATACTGAGGGAAGTACAAAAGAAAATGTTCTGAGCTTTCCTTTTGATTTAACTTTGCAGAGAAATTAATTCTTTTCTTCCTGAAAATACATTATTAAGAAAAGCGCTATTACATATATCATCTGACTGCCAACTACTCCCCATTCCTGGAGTAATGACATTCCAAATATTAGAGTGGTCATTAATAAAAAGCCTATAACAAGTCCGAACTTCAACTGAAAACCGGTGATTAAAATTATTCCTACCAAAAGTTCAATAAGAGGTATTGCATAACCTAAAAGTCTGACAGAGAAAGCTGGAAGAGATGTCTCGCTAAAATTATCTGCCATGCCGTCTGCGAACCCGACGTAGTCTCCAAAAACCCTTACAGCGCCGTGCATCAAAAAGTTTACTCCGGTTGCCAGGCGAAGAAGAAAAATAGC
>JBCCIH010000258.1 GCA_039028315.1 Thermodesulfobacteriota bacterium
AAAGCAGTATATGATTAATAAAAATGCTAACATTGTAAAAAATATTTGAGAATAACTATTTGTAATAACATACTTTGCAATCGGATATTGACTCATATAAAAAGAGTATAAAAAGCCCTTTGATGGCAGTCCGAGCTCCATTGTCCAAAATTCTTTTTGAGTACCGAAGAAATGAAAAGGACTTCCATAATTGGAATAATTTATTGCCAGATAAACGCCGAAGCCAATTGCGCTTAAGAATATCCATAAAATATCTTTTTTAATGTTCTCTTTTTTGAACTCTTTTTGAACTAGATATTCTAAAAGCAGAATCGGGGGTAAAAGAATTCCATTTAGTCTCGTCATCGTAACAAATATCCCAATAATCCCAGCAGCTGCCCATGAGCCTTTTCGTGCATAGTAGAAGCTTGAAATAGTTAATGCCAAAAACAGGCTTTCTGTATATGCAGCATGTAAGAAATAAGCGGTTGGAAATATAGAGAAGTAAACTACAGCCCGAAGCGCATCGTCTTTTTCAAAATCTAGCTCTACCAATTTATAGAGATAAAATGCTGCGACTATATATGAAATATTTGATATAAATAAACCGGACAAGACACTATCTTGGAATATATAAGAAAAAATTTTCATTAAATAGGGATACAAAGGAAGGAATGCTATTAAGAAATGATTTTCTTGTAGATCTGAGTTTGAATAGCCATAGGTTACGATGTCTGTATAATGGCCTGTATCCCAAACATCCCAGATTGAGAAAAATGACTCAGGGAATTCGTTTTCAATTAACACGTATCCCACGTAGGCAACTACGAAGGTTCCAATAATTGCCGTTAGAGTAATTACTATTATTTGAACCGCATATTTATCCAGACTAAGTCTCATCCTATATTGCACCGCCAAGTGTTTGGCCTAAAAAAATCTAACACAATTAATTTAAAATGGCTTTATTGACCTCAAATACTACCTTATGTATTGTTACAAAATCTAGGCTATGTGTTTAAAATCCTGTCAATGAAAGATAAACCCTGGTTGTTAAAACATGCCGTTCCGCTGTCTGTCTACGTTGTAATAATACTGATAATATTTTTATCTAGAATATTTCTTGCGCCAAATTATGTGATATCTATAGCAGCGGCTCTGATGCTATTTCCTGTTTTATTAAAAGCAGACGGCAAATTTTTTAGAAATGACCCAAGGGGAGTATTAGTAGGTTTTGTCGTATCTGCAATACTGCTTTCAATTTATACAGCGGTAATATTTCTCTACGGACTCTATGCTGGTCAATCTCTTACATGGAATGCCCTTTCAGTGTCTTTCCTTCTGACACAGCTACTTATGGTGGCGCTTCCAGAAGAGGTCTTTTTTAGGGGCTATCTACAAACAAAACTTGGAAACAATATTAAGGGGATAATAATTGTGAGTGCTCTTTTTGCTGTTGGGCACTTTATAACCCTATGCATTGCAGGCGGTCACAATATTGCGATCTGCTCCCAGGCTATTCTCACTTTCTTCCCATCTCTTGTCATGGGTTACCTCTACATTAAAACTAAAAGCCTGTGGGCAAGCATAATATTTCACTTTTTTGCAAATATTGTCCACATAGCCATAGGGCTTAGCTAGCTAACTTTAAATCCATAACTCTCAATAAATATTGCGATATATTGCTGTTATACTCATTATTCAAGTATTATATTAGGCTAATTAGAAGGTAGAAAAATATGCCAAGAATAGGTTTAGCTCAGATAAATGCAAGAGTTGGAGACATAGAAGGGAATCTAAATAAGATGCTCTCCTATATTAGCTCTGCTAAAGATGCAGGGGTAGATATTGTATGCTTCCCCGAGCTCAGCATTACTGGGTACCCTCCGGAGGATCTTCTATTAAAACCCAATTTTATAAACGACAGCATAACAGCTCTTGAAAAAGTTAGAAAAGCTTCACAAAATATCACTATAATTGCTGGGTTCCCTGATAAGAAAGAAGACATCTACAACGCTGCTGCAATAATCCACGATAAAAAAATAATAGATATCTATCACAAGCGTTATTTGCCTAATTACGGAGTATTTGATGAGAACAGGTATTTTCAGTCCGGTGCACGTGCTCCTGTATACAAGCTAGGCAATCTAATGTTTGGAGTGAATATTTGTGAGGATATATGGTATCCGGGTGATCCAACCAGGCGCCAAGCGCTACTAGGTGATGCCCAAATTATCATCAACATCTCATCATCGCCGTATTATGCCTCCAAAGT
>JBCCIH010000259.1 GCA_039028315.1 Thermodesulfobacteriota bacterium
CCGCTGTGATCAATGTGCGCATGAGAGAGAATCATGCAGTCAATCGTTGAAGGGTCAAATATCCACTCGGTATTAAAGTCCTCAAATTCCTCATCTCTTCCCTGATATAGACCGCAGTCCATCAGTATTTTGTAGCCGTCATCCAATGTAAGTAGATGGCAGCTTCCAGTTACAGTTTGTGCAGCTCCGCAAAATTGAATCTCCATATTAGCCCCCGCATATCTGAAATTACCGAACAATTATACACAAAAAGATGAATATATATTGATTTTTACACCAGTATATTTATTATGATATAAATTACTTCTGGTGTATAACTTAGTTAATTATGACCACTATAGCACAACCTAGAAATATCTGGATCAAGGACCCAACCTTTGACCTTGCATATTTGAGCTTCGGATGGATACCTATTTACTTAGCGTTTATGATCTTCGAGAATTATTTTGCCACTATCTTAATTATAGTAGCTGCCACTAGCTTCATACATAGACACTACACATTTGCACTTGTCTACGGTCAGAAAGAGGAGTTTGATAAGCGAAAAAAGGCATACATTTTGCTACCGATCGCTTTTTTTATAATCGCTCTAACATTCTACATGCTCGGGCTCTTCTCTGTACTGCTAGCAGTCTCTGTAATATGGCTTATGTTCCATACTATAGCCCAAAAGTATGGACTAATTAGAATATATTCAAGAAAAGCTGGCTATGGGCTTGCTTGGCTGGATAAAGGAATAATTTATTCTTGGTTCGTCTACTTGTTTTTTGCACTAGGTGAGAGAAACATGGGGCTAATGAGTGAATACTATGAAGGGCGGGTATTGGTTCAATACCTAGGTGATTATTTCTCAATATTCACTATGATCTCTTACCTTGCACTCCTATTAGCTATCGCATTTACTCTAATATATATATATGTGGAGCTTAAGAACTGGGACAAAATCAGTCTGCCTAAAAATATTTTTGTAATCTCTGTATTGCTACTTTACGCAATATTCTTTCAAAACCTGATTATAGGATTTATAGTTTTCGGATTCTCTCACGCCATTGAATATATAGCATTTGTAAATGTTTTTGTTCATTCAAAGTATAAGAAGAGACCTGACAGTAGAATCTTTTTCTCCAGGGTAACCAAAAAGCAGTGGTTATATGTAGGAATATTCTCAGCATTGCTTGCTGTAGTCAGCGTCGCGGGTACAAATATTAATGCATACGTTCTAGGGCTCTATATAACAGGCTCATCATTTCTTCATTTTATTTATGACGGCTGGATTTGGAAAGTAAGTAAGCCCGAGGTGGCAAAACCGCTAGACATCAATTACGCTTCCACAAGAAACCAGGCCTAAATTTTAGTTATATAATTATTGATTGATCGTTCAACTTAGGATATAGTTTCAAAATATGGGAAGACCATACGAATTTGATAAGGATGAGACGCTTTCTAAAGCGATGGATGTCTTCTGGGAGAAAGGCTACAAGGCTACCAGCATACAAGACCTTGTGGACCATATGGGAATAAAAAGAGGAAGCATCTATAACACTTTCGGAGACAAACACTCTCTATTTATAGCAGCTGTCGAACATTATGGAGAGGAAGTTACGTCCAGAATGATAAATGTTTTAGAATCTGACGGCTCCCCTGTTGAAAATATAAGACAGTTTTTTGAAAGCATAGTAAATACTCCAGCAGATAAAAAAACCAGAGGTTGCCTTATAAGCAACACTGTAGTGGAGCTGGCACCTCATGACGATCAGGCAGCCCATGCGGTAAAGAAAATCTTGGATAAAATACAAAACGCATTTTATAACTGTTTAAATAGGGCTGTTCAGATGGGCGAGCTTCCAAAAGACACTAACACCAAGGTTCTATCACAATTTTTGGCCACGAGCACTCATGGTCTCATAGTCACAGGTAAATCTGCCCTTGATCCAAAAGAAGTAAAAGATGTTGTAGATGTGATTTTATCAACATTACACTAGAAACAAAAAAATTTTTGATTTTTGTTGAATAATCATTCAACAATACACATAAAAAGGAGGTATTACGGTATGGCTAGAATTGGATATGTAGAAAAGGACAATGCTCCTGATAACGTTAAGGCTGTTTACGAGCAGTTGGAGAAAACTTTTGGAGTAGTACCAAATGTGCTTAAGGGAATGGCCAATAGCACAGAGCTATTTATGGGCTTTATGCCGCTTCTTGGTGCTACACTTGGACCAAGCAAAGTGGATAA
>JBCCIH010000260.1 GCA_039028315.1 Thermodesulfobacteriota bacterium
AGGTTTTGAGGGAAAATAGATGCAGGTTTTTACACGGGTTTTTGTTTTAACAATATTAGTTGGGGCAAGCTTTATTCTATTTGTCAGCGATCTAGCTGCGCAAAATATGCCAGTTGTGCCCATTTCTATTGATCAGGCTATACGAAAGGCCCGTCAGGAGGGGATTATCTGCAGCATCGAGACTATAAACAATCTTGACCCTTCAGAAAGAGAGGCCCGAAGAGAAATATGCGGGTTAAATCTTGAAATCGAACCCGAATCTATCCAGAGTTCCAGTGCCGACACGCCCGAAGGACCTACAGCACAAGAGATAGAGCTTCAAGCTTCGATTGCTGAGCCAAACAGCAGCACCGCCGAGAATAATCAGCAAGAGCAAATATCACTACTCCCGGATCCTGAAGTTCAGTTTGTAGAAGATTACATGCTTAATTTCGGGGACAATGAAAACAGGAACACTATTTTCTATGGTGGTGTGGTGCCGTTTGTTGCAATTCCTGATACTGAGCTTGCCACAGACGACAGCTTTTTTAATGAAGATAGTTTTTCCGTGTTCTTCTATCTAAAAAGAAAGTTTTAGTCTAAGCGAGCGCCCTTCTTCTTATCACCATAAATCCAATAAGCCCTAAGATACCAGCCATGGCGATTAGGCCCCACTCTGAAATTGTCGGAACATTTCTTGGAAGATCGCAGTTTCTTAGAAAATAAACCTGTTCAATCTCCTCTTCCTCATTAACGAAAAATTCATCCTCATATGTAAAGAAAGAAAAATCAACCGGGGCTGATAGTTCATCTATATTAATTCCCAGAGGAGAATTTAGAAGTGATGTGAATAATGGGTTATTCGGATCACTTATATCAGCAACAACAATTGTTGGTCCATTACCTGGACTTTGTTTAAATTCCGGGGCATTGCTTATAAAAGCTGCCCTGTCACCTGGAAAATTAAGAATTGGTGTATCATCCGCAGCATCGGTACTAGTTTTTGTTACTTGTGTAAGTGTTGGAGCTGCCGGGTTTTCAACGTGCGCTATAAATAGCTGTTCTGCACCGCCTGTGCTCATGGTTGTTAAATCTATGTTTGAAACAAGGCTGGCTACATTACCGTTGCCGGATATACCTCTGTCTGTAAAATTAAAAGGAACTACAGACGGAGTTGAATTATTTGTAATTTGGAACGGATTAATAGTAGGCATGGCCGGAGGATTATATGTTATGTCAAACAAATAAAGCTGATCAACCATTAATGGGTTTTGATTTGGTGGCATGAAATTGGCACTAGATGTAATTACATAGGATGTGCCGTCAAAGCTCAAACGAGGAGAGTTAGTTCCAGAACCTACGTCCGTCGGAGTAACTGCTTTAAATGGTGATGCATTGTTGAAATGATCATATACAAAGAAGATCCTATCCATTGCAGGGTTCATATTAGCTATGTTAAGTCCCGATTGGAATCCGATTTTACTACCATCACCTGAGATTATGGCTGTACCTTCATTTTCTTCTTCTTCTGTATTGTTGGTAATTTGTGTGAGTATAGGGTTGCTAGGATCGCTTATATCGCCGTAGTATAATTGAAGGACATTACCACCGTTTTGGCCTGTTAAATTCTGTCCTGATCTTATAGCTATACTGGTGCAATCTTCACTAATTGTAGCTGTTAGAAAGTCTTCCTCTCCCAACATAGGTGAATTTGTTATCTGATAGAAAACAGGGTTTCTTGGATCGGTCACGTCTGCAAAAAATATATCTGGTTGATCAGGTGTATGGCCGTTATTTAATAGATCATCTCTAGATTCAAACAATATTCCGTTTTGGCATGCGTAAGGATCACCCGAGCCAAAAGGTCCATCAGTTATCTGAATAGCCTCACAGGAAAGGTTTTTGACCTGAGCATTTGCAGATTCATGAACAAATAGAGATGCGGAAATTACTACAAAAGATAATAGAATAGAGCTATAGATTGAGTATCTAGTTAAGTTTAGCATTAGTTCCCTCCCAGGATTTGCCACCAAATATTAATGCTATTCTAGCATATATAGAAATCTATTGATACTTGTTTTTAATACGCCGCCCGTCTTCTTATCACCATAAATCCAATTAGTC
>JBCCIH010000261.1 GCA_039028315.1 Thermodesulfobacteriota bacterium
ACAAAAACTGTGATTGATTTCATACAAGACAGACCAGAGGTAGATATGGGCAGGCTTGCACTTATGGGTATTAGCTTTGGCGGATATTTTGTTACCAGGGCAGCTTCTCATGAACCAAGAATTAAGGCACTTATTCCAAACTCGCCAATTTTAAACCTGCATGACTATTTAGCTGCATTTTGCGGATATGATCCGGCTACTGCTCCAGATGATATGAACTTTACTCTTGAAGATTTGCCTAATATCCCTGATGAAGAATTCTCAGCGGAGCTAAAATCCAGATCCGAGAATCTTATCATCCGCTTTGGACAGCAATCATTTAAAGACACCTATGTTTATTTGAATGAATTTGTAGTAGGAAATGCAATATCTAATATAAAGTGTCCTTCATTAGCATTAGTCGGCTCTGGTGAGGGTGAGGAACCAATGAAGCAGTATAATGAATTTATACAATGTGTTTCAGGACCTGTAACCAAACACACTTTTACTGATCTCGAGGGAGCTGATTCTCATTGTCAGATCGCAAACCCCTCATACTCAGCAGCAGTAGCGCTTGATTGGCTTGATGATATTTTCGATTAAATTGTAAGATTTCCTAAATCACTTAAGGTAGACTCTATAATATGAAAATAAACTATAAAGCCACTACATTAGCATTAATATTCTCATTGCTAGTACCATTTTATGCTTATTCACAAAGAAATGTGGAAATAATTGAACTTGGCAGATGGAATGAAAACAGACTTTCTCAAATGGTTAGTCAAAAGCCTGATACCACTCAGTCACAAGTGGATTATATATCAGGGCGGTTTCTAGGGACGCCATATAAGGCTTCTACCTTAACTGGGGATATAAATACCCCAGAAATCTTTACAATTAACCTAAGAGGCATGGATTGCTTTACATATCTAGACTACGTAGAAGCTCTTCGATTATCTAACAATTATGATGAATTTACTCCTAATGTGAAAGATATAAGGTATAGAGACGGCAAAGTTTCATTTCAAAACAGAAATCACTTTTTCTCAGACTGGCCCATAGAAAACAAGGAAAATATTATTGATGTCACATACCAAGTTGCAGGGGGAAGTGCTGTTGGGGTAGAGAAGAGTCTTAACCTAAAAGAAGACGGCTCAACTTTTCTTCCTGGAATTGCAATTTCAAAGCGTGAGCTTTATTACATACCATCTTCTAAAGTAGATGAGCAAGTTATCGCAAAGCTCAGAACCGGGGATTATGTTGGTATGTATACCGACATAGATGGCCTTGATGTCACCCATACAGGGATAATTATTAAAAAAGACGACGGAATCTATCTTCGCCATGCATCATCTAAAAAGAGCAGCCATAAAGTAGTTGATGAAGACTTTGTAGAATATATAGAAAATGTACCTGGAATAATCGTATACAGACCCAAATAATGACTCAGAATACTAAACCTGAAGAGTTGGTCCTTGAGGCCACAGATCATTACTATAAAGGCGATTTTCAGCTAGCAATTAAGTCACTGGACAAAGCAATAGAATTAAATCCAGGATATGCCCAGGCCTGGTACAACAAGGCAATTACATATTCGGTTATGGGACATGTGCAGGACGAAATTGACTGCTATGATAAGGCAATTGAAATAAACCCCGAGTACGCAGAGGCATGGAGCAATAAGTCTTCAGCCCTTGGAAGAGCCGGAAGGCTTGAAGAAGCGCTCGAGTGCGCAGAGCAAGCGACTCAGATTAAACCTTTGTTTGCGGTGGCTTGGTGTAATATGGGGGCATCATTAAGTGGTCTGGGAAAAGACTTAGAAGCAGTGGCGGCTTATGACAAAGCACTTGAGATAGAGAAAAACTATCTTGAGGCATGGTTTAACAAAGCAGTTTCTCTTCATAATCTAAAAAAGCCTAAAGGAGCTCTCAAAGCCTACGATAGGGCGATAGAGTTAAACCCTAATTATGCAGAGGCGTATTACAACCGAGCAGGTTTGAATGCTGAATTAGAAGAATTAGAAAATGCAAAGTCAGACTTGATAAGAGCTATTGAACTAGAGGGATCATATAGGGACCAGGCTCTAAATGATGAGCTCCTAA
>JBCCIH010000262.1 GCA_039028315.1 Thermodesulfobacteriota bacterium
GGAATAAGTGCGTTTCTAAGCGCATGCTTTAATAGCACTTTGTGTTTCGGAAGGCCTTTTGCGGTTGCGGTCCTTACAAAATCTTCTCTTAATACTTCTAGTAGGCTTCCTTTCTGAAATCTAGATAGATAAGCAAGACTGCCGTAGGTTAAACAAAATACCGGCAGCGCAATATGCCAAAGGAAATTAATGGCTTTCTTGTAGAACGGATAGTTCTCAGCCCCTGGCGAGAGGATTCCATAAACCGGGAACAGATCCCAGTAATCGCCTCCCCCTAAAAAGAAAATTAGAATCATAGCCATCCAAAAACTCGGGATCGAATATAAGATAAATAAAAAGAATGTACTTACCCGCTCAGAGAATCTACCGTGTGACACAGCAGCATACACACCTATAGGTATTGCAATTATATATATCAAAATTATAGAGATTATATTTAGAGCAAGTGTGATTGGAATGCGCTCTGCAATCTTATTTATTACAGGCCTATGGTCTTTATAGGACCTGCCAAAGTCTAAAGTGGCTATCTGCTTTACCCATATCCAGTATCTCTCGTATATGGGCTTGTCCAGTCCGTAGAGCTTTTTAGTCTCTTCTACGATTTGCTGAGTGATAGCTTCAGCTTGTATGCCCTGGTCTAACTGCAGTTTTCTTTCAACCGGATTACCTGGTGCAAGCTGGATTATAAAAAATGTTATGAGAGTTATTCCAAAAAGGGTTGGAATAAGAAGGAGCAGTCTTTTAAATATATAGTCTCTCATAGTTTTGCTTAGCCGATTTCGATAGGTATAAGACTTAATTTATACCCAAATAGTTGCAATTATTGAAATGGGCTAACAATTTGAGGTCTGCTTTTAGTGTTAATTACTCGCTATACATCTGTAGAGGAAGCGGTACATGCCATTCCACAAAATCTATCCCAAGCGGATAAACTGTCACATTCTCAAATCTTTTGTTCACTGCAACAGTAGATTTTCTGCAGAATAAAAAAGTATATGGCTGCTCTTCATGGACAATTTCTGCAAAGCGCCTGTAAAGCTCTTTTCTCTTTTCACGGTCAAACTCAACTCTGGCCTGTTCAATTAATTTATCGGCCTCTTCGTTTTTAAATCCTATAAAATTTGAGCCGCTATCTGCTTGTGTGGAACTCCAAATCTGATACGGGTCAGATTCAACGCCCATAGACCAAGCGAGCGTCACCGCGTCAAAGTTGCGCTCATTAAGTCTGGTAGTGAAAACCGCCCACTCTGTTTTTCTGATATCCATCTGAATGCCCATCTTGTCCAGCTCTTCTTTCAGAATTGTAGCAATCTTCTCTCCTGTCTCAGAGCCGCCTGGTATTAAGAATTCAAAAGCAAACTTAACGCCGTCTTTATCACGAATACCGTCTCCGTCACTATCAACCCAGCCTGCTTCTTCTAATAGCTCCTCAGCCTTTTTGGGATCGTAGGGATAAGGCTCGATGGATTTATCATATTCGGGACTGTTGATATAGAATGGATTAGTGACAATCGCACCAAGATCAAAAAGAATTTTATTTAGTATTAACTCTCTGTTCACCAGATGTGTGAGTGCGGTTCTTACTTTTTTATCTGCGAAATAAGGTCTTCTTGAGTTCCAGCCTATATAGCTGTAGTTAGGTGTGAAGTAGCTAAGCTTGTCATAATTTTCTTTAAATGAGGGAGTATTTGTTTGACGCTCCCACTGAATCGGTGTTAGGCCAGATACATCGAGCTCTTCACGTTTTAATACCTGAAAAGCTACTGTGTTGTCTGTAATGATTTTAAAGACAATTTTGTCCAATTTAGGTTTGTCACCCCAATAGTCTGGGTTTTTCTCAATGACAATATCTCTTCCAGTTGTCCATCTTACGAATTTGTACGGCCCAGTGCCAACAGGTGATCTGCCTGCAGGGTTAGTGTTGAAGTCGCCTTTATCAAATATGTGCTTTGGCACAATTGGCATGCCACCGCAAAATTCTAAGGCCAAAAAGTATGGTCTTGCATAAGTAAATTCTACTGTTAAATCATCTATTGCTTTA
>JBCCIH010000263.1 GCA_039028315.1 Thermodesulfobacteriota bacterium
GTGGCTGTCGGAAAAGACGATCTTTTTCATGCTTATTGTCCTCCTTATTATAAAGACATGGGGGAGGCGGTCGAGGCGTTTAATGACGCAAAATGGAGCAACTGGGAGTCCCACACAATGCCGTACTTAAGCCCTGAGGGTGTATTGGAAGAGGTAGAGAGACCAAGCAGGGATGAGATTCAGGTTGTTAAAGACATCTGCAATTATATTTATGAAACTTACGGTAGGTTCCCCGCTTTTTCAGATCCAATGTTTCTAAGGTTTATGGTACAGGCACATCATCTGGATCTGGATTTTTATGATAAGTACTACCCACCTGGTGCGTATACAGAAAATCATAAAAATCATTTTAAGCTCTGGCACCCGGATATTCCGGATCCTTTTGAAAAGTAGATATATTAATAGGTCCTTAATATTATTCTATAATAATTTTCAAGAGATCGTTCCATGAAAAAGATATTCATAACCTCTCAATATCCCGGTGAGTCTATAAACAGACTATCGGACAAATATAATGTCACCATCTATCCGAAAAACACTCTTCCAACTAGAGCTGAATTATTAGAAAATGCCAAGGATTCATCTGCACTTATTACAACAGTATCTGACATCGTGGATAAAATGCTTATTGATCAAAGCCCTGAACTAAAGATAGTGGCCAATGCCGGTGTGGGCTATGAGAATGTTGATATCCCTTACGCAACAGAAAAAGGAATATTTGTTGCAAACACCCCTAATGTTCTTACAGAAACCACAGCAGATTTGGCCTGGGCGCTTATGTTTTCAGTGGCCAGAAAAATCCTTAATGCACATAAACATATTAGAGATGGAGAGTTTACCTGCTGGCATCCTTCATTGATGCTGGGAATGAATATTCATAACAGCACCCTCGGAGTATACGGTATGGGACGTATAGGATCAGCCGTTGCAAGAAGGGCTAAAGGATTTAATATGCGGGTGTTATATCAAAACAGGAGCAGAAATGAAAAAGCAGAGGAGGAAACCGGCGCTGAATTTGTAGATTTTGAAACGCTGCTTAGCGAATCTGACTATATTGTTATTACTTCTCCTTTGACTGATGAAACTAGAGGCAGGTTCGGCAGAGATGAATTTCAAAAAATGAAGCCTACTTCTATTATTATCAATATTGCAAGAGGACCAATTATCAAAGAGGCTGAGCTGGCAAGCGCTTTGAAAGAAGGACTTATTTGGGGAGCAGGGCTTGATGTGTTTGAAAATGAACCTGAAGTAAATGAAGAGCTACTGAAATTAGATAACGCTGTTTTAGTTCCACATATTGGAAGTGCATCAATTGAAACTAGAGTTAGAATGATTGATATGGCAGTTGAGAGCGTTGAAATTGCACTAACCGGAGGGGTGCCTAAACACCTGGTTAATCCCGAAGTTGTTAGGTGAGGCTATTTGTCCTCACTGCTTGAAGAAGATCCGAATAGTGACCTAAATGGGATTTTTAGCATATATAAAATTACAGAGGGACGAAGAAAAATAGATGTGAACTTCCAAATATCCGAGGGGGTCATATAGATCTGAGAATCCCAAACACCCATTTGCCCTGTTATTACCACAAACTCTCCCTCAACTGAGGCGTCTTTTACAGTAATATCAAAATCACCCGCGTCGCTGCTAACTCTCATAATTCCTCCGGCCTACAATTGGATTTTCATCCTTATTATCACACAAGTGAGATCCACTTTTCAATAGGATTATTGGCCAAGTGCTTTTCTCATAGTATCAACAGGTGCTGTCTCACCCGTCCATATCTCAAAGCTCTCAGCTCCTTGGTAGAGAAGCATGCTAAGTCCACCTGAGGCTTTGTGACCCAGCTGTTTGGCATCTACTAATAGCTTTGTGTCAGGGGGTTTATAGACAAGATCGTAAACTACTGCGCTCTGGTTCAGATCTGAAAGTGGAATATCGAGGGACCCGATTCCGTCCATACCTGCTGGGGAGGCATTAAC
>JBCCIH010000264.1 GCA_039028315.1 Thermodesulfobacteriota bacterium
ACTGGCGGCGCTTCCACTAACCTCACTTCTAGCTATGATATGGTTATATATCGATACGAAGGATGCGGGAAGGATCGCTGACTTGTCTATCTCAATATTTTGGCTTGTGTTGCCAACCCTTATCTTCTTCCTGATTCTGCCGTGGCTCTTAAGGCAGCAGTACAATTTTTGGTTTTCATTAGTTATTTCGAGCGCAATAATGATCGGGTTGTATTTGGGCTATGCAACTATTGGTCGAAAACTTGGACTTCCTTTATAGTTAGAACCATTAGGTCGCCAGAATGTCTTTTAGTTTAATCATTCCGGTTCTCATCCAGCTTTTTACAGTACCAAGAGGCTCGTTCATGTGTTTTGATATCTCGCTCTGGCTTAAGCCTTTAAAGTATGCAAGCTCAATAGACTCTCTTTGCTTGGGGGTCAGTTCTGAAAGAGCTTTCATTATAACTTCCCTTTTCTCAAGAATATCTCTAGTTTCATCTGGAAGAGGAGTATCATCAATTGAATCATCATAAATAGGCTCATTGGTTGTTCTTCGTTTAGTATCAGAGCGGATTCTATCGATGGCGCGGCTTCTGGTTAAAGTAATAAGCCAAGCAGAAGGGGTGCCCCGGCCTGGCTCGTAATCCGGTGCTTTGTTCCAAATTTGCTTAAACACATCAAGAGCTACCTCATCAGCATCGGGCTGGTTGTTTAAAATCCTGTATGCAAGCCCATATACCTGCGTGATAGTTGTGTCATAGAGCTTCTTTAATGCAGACTCACATCCTCTTGCTATTTTATCTATTAGCTCTGCAAGACTTTGCTCATGTTCTGATGTCTTTTTAGTTTTTTCTCCACCCTGAGCCATGATTTATCGCCCTTAGTTCATATGCTATCTAGTATATTCCTATTACTATATCAATTTATTGAATAGTAATTCAAGAAAAATTTCTGCTTAATAACCTACAGCAAATACAAAATATTCCAATACCGCTATCATTAAATTACATAGATATATATCCAAACTCTAGCCTAACATCGTATATATATTTATACAGGGAGCGGATATTGTATATAATATTGATTAGATGTATGTTAGAAGCAAAAGCTGTGTTATTACATAAAGGAGTGGGATGAGAACTAAAGAAGAACTAGAAGAGCTTATTTCAATATATGCTCTTGGCGCGCTTGATGGAGAGGAACTCGCAGAGGTAGAAGAGATTCTAGCTACTGATCAAGAAGCAAGAGATATATTAGCAAAATACCAAGGCGTAGCTTCGCATCTCGCATATTCTTCTAAAGCTCGTATGCCTGACCCAAGCCTAAAAAAGAAGATGTTGTCAGAGCTGCTTGGTCAGAAAAAGAGTACATATCAAGAAGTGAAGACTCCTTTTTGGAAACGTTTTCAGCTTATTGGTTTCTCATTTGGAGCTGTCGCTGCTGCAGTTTTGATGCTTATTATTGTTTCACCTAACCAATCCCAATATGAAACTCTTGGTGACAATGGTGCTGTAATTACTGAGTTAAACCAAACAATCTCTGATCAACAAGAACTGATAAACAACTTGAAAATCTCTCTTGAAGAGAAACAGGTTGAATATAAAGAATTAGAAGACCATTATGCAAAACTAGATGAGTTAAGCGAGTTTTTAGAGCATCCAAGTGTTCATATAATACAGCTCACAAATATGCACACAGATGAAGATGCCGGGGTTGGTGTTTTGTATCACAATGATGATGATAAAGCCTTTTTCTATTGCTTAGATCTAGAGCACCCGCCTGAGGGAAAGGATTATCAGTGGTGGGTAAAAGCAAACGGAGAGCATAAAAGTGTTGCAGTGTTTAAGGTTGACGCTAAGGGTAGTCATTTTGTCGAGCTAGAAGCACTTTCCGATCTAGGGAACATAGAACATTATTCAGTGACTATAGAGCCTGAGGGTGGGGCAGAAAGGCCTAGTAGCGATATGATCTTTGCCGGAGATCATAGAGG
>JBCCIH010000265.1 GCA_039028315.1 Thermodesulfobacteriota bacterium
ATCTACCCTGCGCGCAAAGCATCTCAGCTAGATCCTATTGAGGCACTCAGATATGAATAAGTATCTAAAAAATTTCCTGCTTGCTATTTTCACTATAGTGATTGCGCTTGTAGCGGTCGAATTTTTATCAAGACTCTTTTTTGATCCGATTGATTTTCTTAAGCCAAATACAATCCAGGATGAGGTCCTAAGATATAGAATTGAACCCGGCTCAGGAGCACATGACTCCTGGGGCTATAGAAATAAAACTGTGCCTGATTCTGCTGATATCGTAACAATTGGAGACTCTCATACCTACGGCGTAAGTGCAACCGCGGCAAACTCATGGCCCAGCTCGCTATCGCGCATAAGCGGCAAAAATATTTATAACCTATCGCTTGGGGGCTATGGCCCAGCTGAGTATCTCTATCTTATGGAAAACAAAGCACTCAATCTTAATCCGGAACTTATTATAGTTGGTTTTTATTTAGGTAACGATCTCAAAGATTCTCTAACTGCAGTCTATACAGTTCCGATTTGGGAAGCTCTTAGAACCAACTCAGAGATTAAGTTAGAGGATGTTCAAAAAAACAATAAACCAAATAAAAAGGGCTTAACAGATTGGCTGTCGGCGAATAGTGTTTTATATAGAATTATCAGTTCTTCTGCAATCGGCGATAACCTACGGCAGCAGCGAAGACTAGATCGCGGAGAAGAAATATTGATGCTGCAAATTGACGAGATAGGCATTAACACCGGATTTACCCCGGATAGAAGACTTAAGGGCTTAGACCTTGGAACACCAGAGATTAGAGAGGGTCTTAAGCTTAGTCTGTCATTTCTAAACAAGATGAACCAGCTTGCAAAAGACAATGATACTGAATTTTTAGTAGTGATCCTTCCAACTAAAGAGAATGTCTATTCAGATTTTATAAACCAGGATCAAGAACTGTCTCAGTCTGAGAAGCTAAAGGCTCTAATAACAAACGAGGAGATTGCAAATCAGTTTGTAAGAGCTTTCTTTGACGCAAACAGTATTTCATATATAGATATGTTAGAGCCGCTTAAAAATGCCGCACAGACCCAGCAAATTTATCCCAATAACTTTGGCGGCCATTCAAATAAAAACGGCTACGAAATTATAGCTGACAATGTAGGGCAGCATATTCAAGCTGAAAATTCCGATTAGCACCATTCTCACAAACTGTTTACATAGACTGATTGTACTTTTATAATTTCCCTTTTGAAAATTATGGATAATTTATCAAATACTAAGGTAAAGATATGCGGTATTACTAATCTTGAGGATGCACAAGCTGCGGTTGAGCTTGGCACCGATGCGCTGGGGTTTATCTTCTATAAAGATAGCAAAAGATATGTGGAGCCTCAAATAGCAGGTGACATAATATCAAAACTCCCTCCATTTATTACCACTGTCGGCGTTTTTGTAAATGCGAGCGTAGAAGATATCTCTGAGATACAAGAAAAAACACAAGTAAGCGCACTTCAGCTACACGGGGATGAGAGTCCTGAGTTTTGTAGTTCACTGCAAGGAAAGATTATTAAGGTACTTAGAGTAAAGGATAAGCATGATTTGGACCCCCTTGCGCAATACCCTGTAGAGGCTATCCTTCTTGATACATATTCTGATAAAGAATATGGAGGAACTGGCAGTACTTTTGATTGGGGTGTACTTAAAGATCTGAAAACAGATAAGAAAATAATACTTTCTGGGGGGCTTACGCCGGAAAATGTTTCTGAAGCAATTTCTACCGTAAGACCATACGCTGTGGATGTAAGCAGCGGGGTTGAGGCCTCTGCAGGTAAGAAAGATCATATTAAACTTAAACAATTTTTTGAGGCGATAAAAAATGGATAATAAAACACAGCTACCTGATATCATGGGGCATTTTGGAGAATTCGGAGGACGCTATGTCTCTGAAACCCTTATGCCCGCTATTTTGCAGTTGGAACAGGC
>JBCCIH010000266.1 GCA_039028315.1 Thermodesulfobacteriota bacterium
ATTAAACTTAAACAATTTTTTGAGGCGATAAAAAATGGATAATAAAACACAGCTACCTGATATCATGGGGCATTTTGGAGAATTCGGAGGACGCTATGTCTCTGAAACCCTTATGCCCGCTATTTTGCAGTTGGAACAGGCATATGAGGAAATCAAGGACGACCCTAAGTTCCAAGAAGAACTCGCATACTACCTTAAGGAATATGTAGGAAGGCCAACTCCTTTGTATTTCGCTCAGCGTATGACAGAGAAACTGGGCGGCGCAAAGATATATCTTAAGCGTGAGGATCTTGCTCATACAGGGGCCCATAAAATTAACAACACAATCGGTCAGGCAATACTTGCCTCTAGAATGGGAAAGAAAAAAATAATTGCTGAGACTGGAGCCGGTCAGCACGGCGTTGCAACTGCCACAGTGGCGGCACTGCTTGATATGGAGTGCGAAATATTTATGGGCATTGAAGATACCCGCAGGCAGGCACTTAATGTGCTTCGTATGAAGCTTCTTGGCGCAACAGTAAGAGAGGTAACTCAGGGCACGCAGACACTAAAAGACGCCATGAATGAAGCCATGAGAGACTGGATAACAAACGTTAGAGATACTTTTTATATTATTGGCAGTGTTGCCGGTCCGCACCCATATCCTCAGATGGTAAGAGATTTTCAATCTGTTATTGGGAAAGAGGCAAGAGAGCAAATTCTAGAAAAAGAAAACAGACTGCCGGATCTTCTAGTTGCATGTGTAGGAGGGGGCTCAAATGCTATGGGTCTTTTCTATCCATTCCTTGAGGATGAAGATGTGAAAATTACAGGAGTAGAGGCAGCTGGTGCCGGGGTTGATAAAGGAGAGCACGCGGCAACTATATCTGCCGGAAGCGTTGGGGTTTTACATGGAAGCAAAACCTATTTACTTCAGGATGACAACGGGCAGATAAAAGGTACACACTCAATAGCCGCTGGGCTTGATTATCCAGGGGTTGGCCCGGAGCACTCATACCTAAATGATATCGGAAGAGTTAATTATACGAACGTAACAGATGGAGAAGCTCTTGAAGGTTTTCAGTTCATATCAGAAGTTGAAGGGATAATCCCGGCGCTTGAGACATCACACGCAGTGGCTTACGCTATGAAAACTGCACCTCAAATGCCTAAAGACTCAATAATGATAATCTGTTTATCAGGCAGAGGAGACAAGGATATAAATACTATTGCCGAGCTTATGGAAAGTGATTCATCTCAGTAACTGAGCCAATCTAAACTGGCTGAATTTTCTAGCTCATTTCCAACACTGATGCAGTCTTGACATTGGTTATGGAGGTGTTAGAGTTTGAGCGAAGCATCGGATTAAGGGGTTGGATCTTTAAAGCAATTTTCAAGTAAAAATACCTATTCAGGAATAGGGGCCATATATGAACAAAGTCCAGCTTAAGATGCGAGTGATTAGTGGCCTTTATCTCCAAAAAACAATAAAACTAAAACAATAAAAACTCATGAATAGAATAAAAACTAAGTTCGAAGAACTTAATGGAAAGGGAAGAATTGCATTAGTAACTTATATAACTGCTGGGGATCCGTCTTTAGACATTACGCAAGAAATTGTGCTAAAACTCGAGGAGAGCGGCGCGGACATCATAGAGCTTGGTATACCATTTTCAGATCCGATGGCCGACGGCCCTGCAATACAACTTGCCTCAGAGAGAGCTCTTGATGGTGGCACAACTCTAGCAGATGTCCTACAGACTGTTCGCAATATCAGAAAAGTATCTCAAGTACCAATAATACTATTTGGCTATTACAACCCGTTTTTTCACTACGGCGTTGAGAAATTCTCGCAAGACGCAGCAGAAGCAGGAGCAGACGGAGTTTTGGTTGTTGATCTTCCACCTGAAGAGGCGCCTG
>JBCCIH010000267.1 GCA_039028315.1 Thermodesulfobacteriota bacterium
AAATGTCAGAGAAGAAATTTTCTAAAGAGCAGGCTATAAAATTTGGCTGGCAGAGAACTAAAGATAATTTAGGTTTTTTCATTGTCTACCTCATAATTGTTTTTGCCGTTGAATTTTTCTTTAGTTTTTTTATCGAGCTTTTTGACGAAGCCGGTTTTCTTACGCTGTCAGTGCTCTTTAACTTAGGTTCTTTTGTTGTATCAATAGTTGTATCAATTTTTGGAATCAAAATAGGGCTTAGGCTCTATGAAAATGAAAAAATAGGTTCCTACGACTTTCTATCCTTCTCGCTTTCCACTTTCTTTAAGTACCTTTTAGCTTATCTGCTGTTCTTTATAATAATTGTAGTCGGTTTTATTTTATTGATCGTTCCGGGAATATATTTAGCTATTAGATACCAGTTCTGCCTATATCTTATTATTGATAAGGATATGGACGTTATTGATTCATTTAAAGAGAGTACAAGGCTCACAGATGGCTCTAAGTGGAATCTCTTTGTCTTTGCACTATTGCAAATTTTGATAGTACTTGCAGGAATTCTGGCACTTCTAGTTGGTCTTTTTGTAGCAGTTCCAATCGTAATTGTTTCATGGGCATATGTATATAAGATGTTGTCTTCAGCTACTCCTAATGCTGCAAGCTCTACTGCTAGTCCGCCTCAGATGCCGCAGACAACCCAGCCTCAAGGTGACAACCCTTTTATGCCGCCTAGTGCGTCTAGTTGATTTAAAAAGTTTAGTGTATATTTAGAGAATGCGTGGACATTTTAGGCTTAGAGTAGATGATACTAGCGAGCTTGAACTTTTAAACCAGGACCACGCGGAGGAGCTCTTTGATTTGATTGAACAAAATAGAGCTTTTCTAAAAGAGTGGCTGCCCTGGCTAGATAACAACCGCTATTTCCAAAACACCATAGATTTCATCAGAATTGCGCAGATGCAGTATGAGAACAATGAGACTGCTCAGTTCACTCTGACTTATAAGGGCTCCATAGCAGGGGTAATAGGTTTTCACCGAATCGACTGGCAAAACCGGGCTACCTGTATTGGCTACTGGATTGGTGAGCAGTTTCAGGGAAAGGGACTGGTCACCAGAGCATGCTCTAAGGTATTGGATTATTCCTTTGGACGTATGGGGCTTAACAGGATTGAGATCAGGTGCGCAACAGAAAATAAAAGAAGCAGAGCCATACCACAGCGGCTTGGTTTCCGCGAAGAAGGCCTAATCCGCGACGCAGAGTGGCTCTACGATCATTACGTGGACCATATTGTATACGGCATGCTTGAGCCGGACTGGGTAAGTAGTGAAAAGCTTATGATAAATACTTAATATCTATTTTTATGGACCTTCTCAAAACGACACTCTCAGATATAAACACAGATTTGGAACAAAACGCTGATACTCAGTACAGAGACAAGATTGGTGAGTATTTTAGTATGGATGTTGAGAACTACCTTGGAGTTAGAATTCCACTAGTAAGAAAGATCGGTAATAAGTACTACAAGAACATTAAGAATCTTGACCTTGATAGGATTATCCAGTTTTGCGAAACACTATTAAGTACTAAAATTTATGAGCACAAAGTAATAGCTTTTCAGTATATGTATAAACAAAAAAAACACTATAGAAAAAAGGACTTTAAATTACTTGAGGGATGGCTTAAAACATATGTGGATGATTGGAGCGACTGCGATGATTTATGTACTCATTCGCTTGGCTATTTCGTATACGCCGATCCAGAGCATATTCCAAAGCTCAAGAAATGGGCGGTCTCAAAAAACAGATGGCTAAGAAGAGCCTCGGCCGTTACTTTGATCTACTCGATTAGACGAGGGCAGCATCTTG
>JBCCIH010000268.1 GCA_039028315.1 Thermodesulfobacteriota bacterium
GTTTGGAATAAGTGCCTTAATTCTTGGTTCATGAGAAGCTGCCCTGGTAACAAAATATCCGCCAAAGCTAATACCCATAAGTGCAAGCCTGCCCATATCTACCTCTGGTCTGTCTTGTATGAAATCAATCACAGTTTTTGTTGGATTCTCAAAATCTGGCTCAAAGCTCGAACGACTGTAAAATCTAAATACATCCATCTGTCCCGGTCCTGCAAAGAGTACAACATTGTAGCCTCTTTCAAGCGCTGCGTATCCTCTCATAAAGTATTCTTCTTCAAGAGTTCCGTCAAAGCCGCTTACAATCATTAATGTTTTTCTTTTCTGATCACTACTGCCGGGGGACATAAAATAAACCGGCAAGTCAATGCTTTTATAAGTTAAGAGGTGATCTTCGAATGTGTGCCAAAGGTTATCCATTGCCTCTCTAAAACAATTTCGGGCCTGCATGCCGAGTTTTTGATGGTTAGGATCAAGGCAGCTTGTGTAATATTCAGCTGCTCTGTATGAGTTGCACGCTTTAAAAAACTGATCTCTTGCGCTTGTTGTGTGTCCTTTAGATGCTCTTTTATGGGCATCTTTTTGCTGCCAATGGGCAAGTTTCGTAAATTCTTCAACCCAGCTTTCTGGGCTTCCGTCCTTAATACGACCAGACAGAGATAAACACTCCCCAACAGAGGCACCGCCAAATGAAGAAGAGCCCATCTGCCTTAGCAGCTGAAAATCCATCTCTTCATTGCTAAAACCCTTAACTCTTGTTTTGCTTCTTTTAATGTCTGGTATGTCTTCCGCCATGGTATTGTCTAATGATAAAATTTACAATAGTTTATTTTTTTTCACCGAATAAGGTAACAATGATTTTTCTAGATCCGCCGTGGTTTCTATGCTCGCAAAGATAAATTCCCTGCCAAATGCCCACATTAAAACTGCCGTCCTTAATCGGTATTGATAGGCTGCTTCCCAATAGAGATGCTTTGATATGAGCAGGCATATCGTCTGGGCCTTCTAATGTGTGTACATAATAAGGCGCGTTCTCCGGCACATATTCATTAAAATGACTTTCAAAATCCACCCTGACATCAGGGTCTGCATTTTCATTTAAAGTGAGAGAAGCAGATGTATGGCAGATAAAGATATGTGCTATGCCGACTTGGAAATCTCTTAGTTCAGGAATCTGCTCTAAAATTTCTCTAGTAACAAGATGAAATCCTCTTGGTTTTGGCGTTAAGTGCAATTCTTTTTGTATCCAGCTCATATGATTTATGCTTCCTTTAATTCCGTGACATTTGCTCCCAATCTCTTTTGAAGGCTCTTAGCGCCCCAACTCATTACTATATTATGGTTCCATTCAAACAGCGGCCTTGCAACAGGGGCAAGTATATTCATCCATGGTTTTGTAGTTTCTACTATCCAATCATATCTACATATAGTCTGATCGTCTTTTTCTGACAGTCTCCATATTCCCTTTCCATCAAGCTCTCCTTCAGATATACCCTCAAGATATGTCATCGGTTCTACTTTTATAGTTTCAATTTCAAATATTAGTTTGTATGGAAGTTTAGTCTGCCAAGTGTAGCGCCTGATGCTTCCGATACCAAGATCGTCACCTTTTTTAAGCTCCTCAACTTTTTGGACCCCTTTCCACCAATCAGGCCAATACTCGGTGTAATAAATTTCGTTCCAAACTTTCTCAATTGGTGCATCAACTCTCCAGATTGTAGCAAATTCATAACAAGCCATTTTCAATGATCCATCATTTCTTCGACTACATCTACCATAGCTTGGATAAATTTCGGGTCATCATTTACTGTTTTCGCTCTGAGCAGCCTAACACCTGCTTCTTCTGA
>JBCCIH010000269.1 GCA_039028315.1 Thermodesulfobacteriota bacterium
GGTTGAAATTAACTCCTATGAACTCGTTGTAATCCCCAAATAAATATAATGCCAAAGGGCGATATATCAATAGATTTTTATACCCTGATAAATTCCTTAACTATTTTCTATCACTCAATAATATCACTTAGAAAATTTTGTAGGATTTGATTGAATTCAATAGGCTTCTCCTGCAGTATGAAGTGACCGGACCCTTTTATTTGATGAAACTCTGATCCGTAGATATTTTGGTGCAGGTACTCGCCATATTTGGTCGGCGTAAGGATATCTTTATCTGAAGAGACTATTAGCGAAGGAACATTTATCTTATCTAGCTTATTTAATATATTAAACTCATTGCAGGCAATTAGATCGCCGTAGCTCACCTCTGGTCTAATATTTAATAAACCGTCTCTAAATTCATGCTTTAATTGTTCAGATGAATCTTCAGCGAACATTCTCTGTGATGCCAGCTCGCAAAATTCTTTGTAATTATCCTTAGCGGCTATAAGTGTTTGTTGAGCTACGCTTAGTTTTGCCCCCGTTGCAACTAAGACGATTGCGCAGACTATCTCAGGGTTTTGAATTGCTATTTGCATTGCAATCCCTCCGCCCATTGAATGACCTATCAATATTGGTCTTTTTAGATTTAAAGTTTCAATGAACTCGAGAAGAAAACTCTTATACCCGGATACGGTACTAAATCCATCACCTTCGGACTTGCCATGACCCGGCAAATCAATAGCTATAAAGTTGGACTTAGATGGTCCAAATTCAACTTCCTGAAAGCGCCAAGTGCTTGAGCTTTGTCCGGCGCCATGAATGAACAAAAGTGCCGGGCGGGCTTTATCAAAATTTTGAGCTTGGATAAAGTTTATCTTAGTTTTATTGATAATTACTTCAGACATGTATTAGAACTTTTGCGAGAGTTCAACTAAACTCTGAACTAAGAACTGCCGCAAGAAAACAATTGCCAACAGCACTATAATTGGTGATAGATCCAAAGTGCCGCCGATCGGGGGTATGATTCTTCTGGCGTATCTAAGAACAGGTTCTGTCGCTCTATATAGAAATTGAACTATAGGATTATAAGGGCTTGGGCTCACCCATGAAATTATAGCTCTGGCTACAATTATCCACATGTAGACATTTAAAACCAAATCTAAAACCGTTGCGATTGCGCCTATAAAATTCCCACCTAAATTCATTACTTATCCCCCTTGGATAGTTCTCTTGATCTCTTGGTAGCGGCCTCTACTGCAGAGATTGTGCTTGATCTAAACCCACCTTTCTCTAAATGATGAACACCTTCGATTGTAGTTCCTCCAGGTGAGGAGACTTTATCTTTAAACTGTGCAGGATGGGTCTCACCCTCAATTATCATCTTAGCCGTTCCATAAACAGTCTGAGCTGCCAGTTTGTGAGCCATATCTCTTGGTAGTCCCATTTTAACTCCGCCGTCAGCTAGAGCTTCTATAAAAATCGAGACATAAGCCGGCCCGCTACCGCTAAGACCTGTTACAGGGTCCAAAAGAGCTTCGTCTTCAATCATAAGAGAAAGCCCAACAGAATCAAATATTTTTTTTACCCTTTTCTTTTCTTTAAGCGTAACATTTTCATTACAATAAAACACTGAAGCTCCGCTTAGAACTAATGCCGGCGTATTAGGCATTACTCTGACTATTTTTGATTTAATCTTAAGTAA
>JBCCIH010000270.1 GCA_039028315.1 Thermodesulfobacteriota bacterium
GCCACCTCCGAGGTGTCTGCTTTTTTGAATAACGGACTCTATGCTTATATTGTTTTTGCCAAGACAGCTTGTAATATTGCCGAGTATTCCAGGAATGTCTGCAGCTTGGAATCTAAGATAGTATTTTGAGCTAGTCTCGCTCATTTTTATAAGCTCACTGCCTCCATTGCTTCCGTAAGGTCTCGGAGCTGAGGGGTGATTGTTTCCAAGGCTAAGGTGTTTTGCCACTTGTATTATATCGCTAACTACTGCGCTGGCTGTTGGCATCATACCCGCGCCCATGCCGTATAGCATTGTTGGACCAACCGCATCCCCGACAACATAAATTGCATTAAATGCTCCTGAGACATCTGCAAGCTGAGTGCCCTTTCTAACCAGTGCAGGGTAAACACCTGCTTCAAGTCCACCCTCCCTTGTTTTGGCTATTGCTAAGAGTTTAATTTTATATCCAAGCTCGTCAGCATAAGCTATATCTAGAGATGTAATATTTCTTATCCCCTCTACATGTATTTTCTCAAACTTTAAAAAAGTGCCGAATGAAAGCATTATCAAAATAGAGAGCTTATGTGCAGCATCTACCCCATCAATATCAAAGGAAGGATCTGCCTCTGCGTATCCCTTTTCTTGGGCTTCTTTAAGCACATCCTCAAATTCATAACCATGATCTGTCATTGTCGATAATATATAATTTGAGGTTCCGTTCATAATGCCGTGTATTGATAAAATGTTATTTGCAGCATAGCTTTCCTGAGTAGATTTGATAATCGGAATGCCACCCCCAACGCTTGCCTCGAAGCCTACCTCAACGCCTTTCTTTGCGGCCTCGCCAAATATTTTCTTGCCATGGTGAGCAAGAAGAGCTTTATTTGCCGTTACGACATGCTTGCCGTTTTTAATGGATCCCATTACAAAATCATTTGCTATTCCCGTTCCGCCCACGAGCTCTACTACTATGTCTATTGAATCATCATTAATCAGATCCCAAGCGTCTTTGATAAGTTTTTTTTGAGGAAGCCTGATGGGTCTTTTTCGTTTGTGATCATTATCTGCGATCGTTTTTAAATTTAACTTTATTCCGGTTCTGTTCTCTATTATCTCTTTGTTCTGATTAAGTACCTTAATTACTCCGCACCCGACTGTACCTGCACCTATCAGCCCTATATTCACTACACTCATATAAATCTCCTTATTTCACAAGGTTTATCTCAAAAGTTTTAAAACAACGAAGTATACATCATTTTATTTGACTTTGAATAAAAGCGGACATAAATTATTACGCATCCTTGGGGCCGTAGCTCAGCTGGGAGAGCGCATGAATGGCATTCATGAGGTCGTCGGTTCGATCCCGATCGGCTCCACCAAATCTTCAAACATTTTCAAAAAATTTTATAAGATTATTTCGATTTGCTTTGGGCTAAAAGTTGCAGCAGATACTATCTCTGTTTACATGGACTAACGAGTACTATTGTCATATTGGAAAGTAGTAGAGCTAGCACGAGTTAGCCTGGCTCACTTTTCCAAAGTCTAACAACTCTAATACCGCCCGGATTGTCCTCTCAATTAAATTTTTCAATTAGGCTTTTATAGCTAGAGTAAAATTGCTGCGATCAAATAAAGGCCCCGTTCGTTATTAGAGTTGAAACAAAAAAACAGGAGGTCTTAATATGATTAAA
>JBCCIH010000271.1 GCA_039028315.1 Thermodesulfobacteriota bacterium
CCATACGCAAAAGAAATGAGAGAGATAATTAGCGGGGAGGAATATGATAAAGCCGGAGTTGCTATTGCTGTTGATCTAGAGCAGATGAATGCACATTATCATAACAGCTTTGATGAGATATTTTTCGTTCTAGATGGCGATATTAAGTTTGAGTTCTATGATCCTGAGAATGAGAGAATATGGACTGAGCACCTTACCCTTAATGAAACACTAATTGTTAAAAAAGGTATCCATCATAAAATCCTAATGGCCTCAGAGCACAACAGACTATTTGTAGTCTCAATACCACCTTATCATCCAGATGACGAAAACCCATCGGATAAGATTTAAGTAAATAAGCCTGAGCAGGTATTCTAATCTCTAATTCAGATATCAATGAGGAATAAGTTATGAAATTTAAAGGCACGGACAACTATATATCCACAAGGGATTTAAATTTGGCGGTAAACGCTTCAATCACGCTTGAGCGCCCGCTACTTATCAAAGGTGAGCCGGGAACAGGTAAAACGATGCTTGCGTTTGAAGTGGCACAGGCTCTTAAAAAAGATATCATCACATGGCACGTAAAATCCTCAACCACTGCTCAGCAAGGGCTTTACGAGTACGACGCAGTCTCTAGACTAAGAGACTCTCAGCTTGGGGATGATAGGGTGAGCGACATTTCAAACTATATAGAGAAAGGAAAATTGTGGGATGCATTTGAGTCCAAAAAGCAAGTTGTTCTTCTCATAGATGAAATAGACAAAGCCGATATTGAATTTCCAAACGACCTTTTGCTCGAGCTAGATAAGATGGAGTTTTACTGCTACGAGCTTCAAAAAACAATTAAAGCTAAGCAACGTCCGATAATAATAATCACGTCAAATAACGAAAAAGAACTTCCAGATGCATTTTTAAGAAGATGCTTCTTCCACTACATAAGCTTCCCCGAAAGAGAAACACTTAGATCAATTGTAAAGGTGCATTTTCCTAAACTTGACTCAAAGTTAATAAACAACGCGATGAATATTTTCTATGATCTAAGGGAAGTAGACGGACTTAAGAAAAAACCCTCAACCAGTGAGCTAATTGATTGGATTAAACTCCTAATGGTTGGAAAGGTTACGGAGTCTGAGCTTGGAGAACTCGATCTCTCTGAAAAACTTCCTCCGTATGCTGGAGCTCTATTAAAAAACGAGCAGGATTACAATCTACTTAACCGCATTAGAATGAGATTTAGGCGTAACTAGTTTTTCCAAAAGGTGAACCATGTTTTTGGACTTCTTTTTATTACTAAAAAATGACGGGATTCCGGTAACGATCCGCGAGTACCTAACATTTTTAGAGGCTCTAGATAAAGACGTTGTGCAGTACAGCGTTGAAGATTTCTACTATCTAAGCCGTACGTCACTCATCAAGCATGAGCACCACTTAGACCGGTTTGATATCCTATTTGGCTACTTTTTTGAGGGCATAGAATCCATAGAGATGGAAGAGTTTATGAAAATTCCAGAAGAGTGGCTCAAGAAAAGCTTTGATGCCCAGTTTACTGAAGAAGATAAGGCCATGATTAAATCGATTGGCGGCATCGATAAGCTTTTAGAACGTCTAAAAGAACTTATGAAAACCCAGAAAAAAAGACACGAGGGCGGTAACAAGTGGATAGGCACAGGGGGAAGATCC
>JBCCIH010000272.1 GCA_039028315.1 Thermodesulfobacteriota bacterium
AAATGAGAAAACCAGAAGGGTAACGCAAGCCGAGGCAGGATATCAGGAGCGTAAGCTAGCCGCAGATGGTGAGGCCTATGAGATTGAGGCAGCCTCTAGGGCAAAAGCTGACGCTATTGAAAGAGAGGCAAAGGCTCTTAAGAACAATCCAGAGCTTATCCTGCTAAGATTGGCTGAAAAATGGGACGGAACTCTGCCAAAATTTACCGGCGGTGAAGGCGTTCCTTTAATTAACATAGATACTGTATTAAAAGGTAAATAGAAAATTATTTTGCCGGAATAAATAAAGGTAAATCTTCATAAGACTCAACTGGCGGGCAGGAACAAACAAGGTTTCTGTCCCCGTATGGGTTGTCAATTCTACCAACCGGCGGCCAAAACTTATTCTCTTTAAGATATGGAAGTGGAAATACCGCTTTCTTTCTAGAATACAGATGCTCCCACTTATCAGTTGAAATTTCTTTTGAAGTATGAGGAGCGTTCTTAAGCACATTATCGTCTCTGTCAGCAGTCCCGTCTGCAACCTCTCTCATCTCTTTATAGATATAAATTAGAGCTTCTGCAAAACGGTCAAGCTCATCTTTTGCCTCACTCTCTGTTGGCTCTATCATCATGGTGCCGGCAACTGGCCAAGATACTGTAGGGGCGTGAAAACCATAATCCATAAGCCGCTTAGCTACATCTTCAACTTCAATCCCTGCATCTTTTTTAAATGAGCGCAAGTCCAAAATAAACTCATGCGCAACTCTGCTGCTTGTGCCGGTATACAGAACGTTGTAGAACTTCTCGAGCTGAGATTTTAGATAGTTGGCATTTAAAATTGCATATTTAGTAGCATTGGTAACCCCGTCATATCCCAGTAGCCTTATATAGATATAAGACACCAGCATGATGCTTGAGCTGCCCCATGGAGTGGCTGAAACAGCTGGTATAGATTTGTCACCTCCAAGCTCGACCACACTATGACCGGGAAGGTAAGGAGCTAGTTCCTTGGTCACACAAATCGGCCCCATACCAGGGCCTCCGCCTCCGTGAGGGATGCTAAAGGTTTTGTGAAGATTTAAATGGCATACATCTGCGCCTATTATCGAAGGGCTCGTAAGCCCGACCTGAGCGTTCATGTTTGCCCCGTCCATATAAACCAGCCCACCGTTTTCATGAATAACTGAGCAGATCTCTTTTATTCCCTCTTCAAAAACACCGTGGGTCGAAGGATAAGTGACCATGATGCAAGAAAGCGTGTCTTGATGTTTGTGTGCCTTGTCTCTTAAGTCTTCAATATCAATATTGCCCTGATCGTCGCATTTTACGACAACCACTTTCATTCCTGCCATGGCGGCGCTTGCAGGATTGGTTCCATGAGCAGATGATGGAATTAAAGAGACATCTCTATGCCCTTCTCCTCTATCATTATGATATGCCCTAATTACCATTAGCCCGGCATACTCGCCCTGGGCTCCGGAGTTTGGTTGTAGGGAAACTCCAGGAAGTCCTGTAATTTCAGCGAGGTAGGACTCTAGCTTTGAGAATATATTTTCATAACCCTTGGCCTGGTCTTTTGGTGCAAAGGGGTGAAGCTTTGAGAACTCTGGCCATGTAACTGGGACCATTTGGGTCGTGGAATTTAATTTCATTGTGCAGGAGCCA
>JBCCIH010000273.1 GCA_039028315.1 Thermodesulfobacteriota bacterium
GAACCTGCCGTAGTAAAAAGGGGCCGATAGTCTTATCTTGAGCCTATCGTAATTTGGTATGGCAAAGGTATGCGATATAGGAATCTTAATTACTCTTACATCAAGCCCGCCGATATCATAAGACCCAAAACCCAGCTGAAAAGCATAGGCAAAATTGACCCTTACGTCAGCGCCTTGCTGTGCATTGGCAGTAGTATTATGAAATGAGAATATAGCTGCTGCTATAAGTAGTAGATAAACCCACCGCATCGGTATTCAGTGTAGCAAAAAGAAATCTTATTGCAATATTCTTTATTAAGGAGAATCTATTTCTTTAAACTGCCTTTGTATTTATAAAAAATAGCATCTTGGCCAGCTTTTTCCCATATCATTGTTCCGGAAATCTGATCACCCTCTACTTTACCTTCCCACTGTATTAATCCTTCTTTCTCGCTCGTGGTACTGGTTATGAACAAGGTTACGCCATCTTGCGTGCGGTGTTCATAGGGGGCTGCACCAAATCCGTACTGCTCACAGTCTTTAGATAAAAATTTTCCGTCTTTAAAAGTTAAGACGTCATCTCTGACTTCATCGCTGCCGCTATGCTCTTTAATCTTGATTTCAAAAGTCTTGCCATCCAGAGAGTCATCGGCGGATGCTGTATTTAGGCCTGCGCCCAGGGTTAAGAGTGATAATGCAAAGACCATAAATAATAATTTGGAAGTTAAATTAAATCTCATATTTTCCCTCCTAAGTGTGTTTTTAAACCTACTTAGCAACTCTACTGGAAATTACGGTCTAGTGTCAAGCATTATATTGGACTCAGAAGATTCATAGTTTGTGTTAATTGACCCCTTTTCAAAAATTGAGTCTCTAGATAATATTAAATATATCTATGCATTTTCTCTGTAGGGGTGCGGAGGGAATGTTTGAGAGTCATTATTTGCGGCTCGCCGCAGTGGAACTATGATCAAATAGTTATAGATGAAGTGGTTAAGCTTAGAAAATTATGCCGCGAGAGGGCGGAGAAGCTTCTTATTATCACAGGAGGGGAGGTCGGCCCTGAAAGAGCGGCTGAGACCTTCTGTAAGAAACTGGGCATAGACTATATGACTCAGCCAGCTATAAACGTGCTTGGGGACAGCTCATACTTCAGGCGAAACGAGCTTATGATCAAGTATCACAAGCCAGATTTAGTAATCGGTATCGCCCATAAAATAGACGAGAACCAGGTCATCTATCACCTTTTGCAAATCGCCAAAATGAAAGATATCAGAACAAAAGCCATTGACTACGAGAGCCTATCAAAACGCCACGACGAGCTGGATGCAGACTCACCCATTGGGAGTTATTCATAGTTTTCTTTATAACAATACTGTCCGCGCTTTTTTAAAAGCCCGAAGTATTTGAGTGTGGGAATGAGAGTGAGTGTTAATAATAGCTAGCGAGGGAAGGGGAGATTTGATTTTAAGAATAATCTCTTAGTGAGTTACAACTCTTTTAAGTCTCTTGGCATGTCTAACCCAAGCTTTGACCATGCTAAGTCCTGGCAGCTGTCTAACAAGACTCTTTCTGCCTTTGGAGTTTGCTTTTTCCATTGCTGCTAAGAGGTTCTCAGGAACTCTTTTCCCA
>JBCCIH010000274.1 GCA_039028315.1 Thermodesulfobacteriota bacterium
GCAGATTTTGACGAAGAGATAATGGAGAATTACCTAAACGGCGATCCTATTTCAGAAGATAAAATACATGCAGCTATCAGAGCTGCTACAATTGATCTGAGCATCGTTCCTGTATTGCTCGGAACAGCCTTTAAAAACAAAGGGGTTCAGATCCTCTTAGATGCAGTAGTTAGCTACATGCCTTCCCCAATTGATTTATCTGCAGTAGAGGGCATAAACCCTGATACTGAAGAAGCAGATACTAGAGGTCCTAGTGATGAAGAGCCGTTCTCAGCACTTGCTTTTAAAATTATGACAGACCCGTTTGTAGGTCAGCTCACATACTTAAGAGTCTATTCTGGAATGCTCAAATCAGGAAGCACTGTTTATAACACTACTAAAATGAAAAGAGAAAAAATCGGCAGATTGGTCAGAATGCACTCCAATAAGCGTGAGGAAATCACGGAGATTGGAGCTGGCGGCATCGTTGCTGCAGTGGGGCTAAAGTCATCTACAACAGGTGACACACTTTGTGATGAGAATAAGCCAATCCTTTTAGAAAGCCTTCATTTTGCAGAACCCGTAATATCAATCGCCATTGAACCAAAAACTAAATCCGATCAAGAAAAACTTGGATTATCACTTAACAAAATTTCCCTTGAAGACCCAACATTTAGAGTAAGATTTGATGATGAAACCGGGCAGACTCTAATATCCGGTATGGGTGAGCTTCATTTGGAAATTATTGTTGACCGCTTAAAGCGTGAATTTAACGTTGATGCTAATGTGGGTAAACCGCAGGTTGCATATAGAGAAACAATTACTAAGAACGCCGATGTTGAAGCTAAGTTCGTAAGGCAAACAGGTGGCCGCGGGCAATATGGTCATGTTAAGATTAGAATGGAGCCAAACGAAGAGGGCGCGGGCGTTGAATTTATAGATGAAATCAAGGGAGGTAATATTCCAAAAGAGTATATACCTGCCGTAGAAAAAGGAATTAAAGAAGCTTCAGAGACTGGAGTTATAGCTGGCTATCCGGTAATTGACTGGGTTGTTAAGCTATATGATGGTTCATACCATGATGTGGACAGCTCTGAGATGGCTTTTAAAGTAGCAGGCTCTATGGCTTTTAAAGATGCGGTAATGCAGTCTAAGCCAATTATTTTAGAGCCGATGATGAAAGTTGAAGTTGTTGTTCCTGAGGATTTCATGGGAACAGTAATGGGTAATCTGAGCTCTAGAAGAGGAAAAATTATGGGCTCAGAACTAAGAGGCGGTATGCAGGCTATTAAGGCTGAAGTTCCACTTTCTGAAATGTTTGGATATGCCACTGAGCTTCGCTCAATGACTGAGGGAAGAGGAAACTTTACAATGGAATTTGGACAGTATTCAGCTCTGCCGCAATCACTTAGCGAAGATTTGAAAACAAATTTACAGGCTGTTTAATGTTAGTCACTATTTTAGGAGGAAAGCGAGAAAATGTCTAAGGAGAAATTTGAGAGAGGTAAGCCGCACTTAAACATAGGAACTGTGGGTCACGTAGACCACGGAAAGACGACATTGACAGCGGCGATCACAAAAGTACTAGAGAAGGCAGGTGGA
>JBCCIH010000275.1 GCA_039028315.1 Thermodesulfobacteriota bacterium
AGCTTTACAAAAATAGCGCTTTCTCTTCTTATGATAATAGGAAGATTAGAGCTATTTACTATTCTAGTTATATTAACCCCAACATTTTGGAGGAAATAGGCTATAAACTCTACAAAATCCTTTTATATTGAACTCATTATGGTAATATTCTGTGCGTTAAAACGAGGGAAATGATCCTTAAAACTAATCTAAATACATTCTCAACCGTATAAATATGAAAGTAATATTTGATCCAGAAGAGCCGATACAAAACTCTACATCTGCCACAATTGGAAACTTTGACGGAGTCCATTTAGGACACAAGAAGATCCTATCGGCTATAAAACAAGAAGCCAACGAGCAAGGTCTTAGCTCATGTGTCATAACATTTCATCCCCATCCGCAAAAAGTTCTACAGAATATAGATATACCTCTTCTTATGCCGATAAGAGAGAGATTAAAATTACTTGAGAAAGAAGGCATTGACGTAGTAGCCTGCTACACTTTTACAAAAGAAATCGCTAATATATCAGCGAGGGATTTTGTAACAAACATTTTAGTTGGAAACCTAAATTTAAAACATCTAATCGTTGGGCCAGATTTTTCCTTTGGTCATAAAAGGGAAGGCAACCTCGATCTACTAAATGAAATGGGCAAAGAGTATGGTTTTGACACTGAAGTAGTTGACACTGAGCTAATTGATGGCGAAGTGGTGAGCAGTACGTCAATAAGAAATCTGGTCACAGAAGGTAATATGGAAAAAGCAGCCAAATTCCTTGGCTACAACTTCTATATTGAAGGCGAGGTGAAAGAGGGCGAGCGTCGGGGAAGACAGATTGGATTTCCAACTGCTAACCTCAACACTGACTGGGACATATTGCCAAAGGTTGGGGTTTACGCCACACGTGCTCATATCGGTGATAGGGCTCTTAACAGTATTACAAACGTAGGCTACCGACCTACATTCGGGCACAACGAATTGTTAATCGAAACGCATATTTTTGATTTTAGTGAAGACATTTATAAGAAGAGATTAAAAGTGGAATTTGTCGATAGAGTAAGAGACGAGCAGAAATTTGATGGCCCTGATGCACTTATTGAACAAATTAAAAAAGATGTTGAGAAAGTAAAAGAAATATTGTCTTAAAGTCATAGCAAAAGAGGACAAGAGATTGGGAGTAAAAGCAACAACCGGAATATATGGATTATTTGGACACCCTGTAAAACACAGCCTCTCGCCCAACATGCACAATAGTGCTTTTAATGAACTGGGCCTGGATTCAGTTTATGTGGCATTTGATATTGACCCTGAAAATATTGAAGATGCAACAAAAGCCATTAGGGCTATGAATATAAAAGGGATCAATATCACAATACCCCACAAGCAGACAATTATGCCCTTTTTAGATGAAATCTCTCCAGACGCGAAGCTCACTGGAGCTGTGAATACGGTTAAGAATGAAGATGGAAAACTGACTGGTTTTAACACTGATGTCGGAGGATTTTTAAGGGCCATAAGAGAGGATCTTGATTTTACTCCTGAGGGAAAAACGCTTTTTATTACAGGGGCTGGAGGAGC
>JBCCIH010000276.1 GCA_039028315.1 Thermodesulfobacteriota bacterium
GCACAGAAAACATTGGTACTGTAGAAACTACTATATTCACAATGGATGTAGGCATATTTGTGAGAGACCAATAGCTTGCTCCAAGGTAAATAGATTGTGAAAATATTCCTGCAAGTATGATCTTTATGTTGAAAACAATGTTTTTCTTGAAAAATATTTTCAGTATAAAATAAAGCGTAGAGCCTGCTATTATTAGCCGAATACCGGCCAACCATAGAGGAGGGTAGCTTCCCAAAGCAATTTGGGTAAAAATGAAAGATAACGTCCATATAACCGCAAAGGATATACCAAGGTATAAATTTACAGACAATATATCACTACCTAATATTTTTCTTCTTTAACACTCTTGAGTTAAATCTATCTTTGTCAATTATATGTCTCCCATGTTCTCCCCGAGCTATTTCTTCCATTTCATCGAAGGCAACGACTTCCCAAAATATGTTATTTCCATTTTTAATTTCTTTACATGTTGCAATGACTCTTATCTCCATTCCAGGTGGGGTTGGTGCTGAATGTGTCGTTTTAATAAAAGTCCCCAAACTACCTTCATTATCATCAAGATGAGGTTTTAATGCTTCAATACAGCACCATTCTAAAAGTCCAACCATAAACCCTGTAGCAAATACTTCCGGCATTTTTTGATATTCTTCAGACTCCGGATACAAATACGGAACGGTCTTATTGAGGGGAACAATATATTTATGCTCGTAAACATCACCTATTTTTATTGAATGTTTCATTAAGTCACCCTATCCAAATCCTGAGTAAATCTCTTGGAGGACAAAAATATCTCTTCCAATATTCTTTTCTTTTGAACGTCGCCTGTCCCTGATGGTGGCCTTGTCATTATTGCATCAACTACTCTGTCAAGACACACTAGCCCCATACCACTGTACTCTTTATCGATTAACAGACCTAGCTATCCCGTTCGTTTCAAATTTGCAATTAGATCATTAGATATAAAACCATGTTCTTTAACGAGTCCAATTTCTGCATCATTATTTTTACAAAACTCCTCTGTGCTTAAAGTGATATATTCGCATCTATCACCTAGCGTATTAGATATTATGGGGGTTTTCTTCAAAGGAAGTAAATCATTAATCATAATACACCTTAGGGAGCGGGAATTTAACTCATTATCAATTTCCTAGTGTATTTTGATAAAAATACAACCATGAAAATTATTTTGCAATCAAAAATTTATAGCACTTCCAACAAACATGCGGATGACCTTACTGAACTGGCTGTGAGTTTTGAATTTGGGCGCAGTCCGAGATTCATAGTAGGATCGCTGGATACTGCCAAAGCATGGAGGCTTAAACAGGAGGTGGTTCCTGTTCAAGCTCCTGCACCCTCTTTCTTACGATGACCCAGCAGCCCGGGCTGCCGCTAGCACCGGCCCTTTTGCCAGCACTGGATGCGCCATTTTGAGGGTCTGGTGTAATCATCCATAGCCCAGATGCCGCGCCTATGGGTGCGTGCTTCGCGTTCGGCGGTTCGGCTCGACGGGTCGCGGACAAAGTTTGGATTGCCAAAA
>JBCCIH010000277.1 GCA_039028315.1 Thermodesulfobacteriota bacterium
GAAATCACCAGTGTTATCAGTGTATCCAACTACAGCAAGCTCCAAGGTAGGATGCTGCGCCATCATTCCTGCTATTTTGGCAACAATAGCCTGAGCGCCCGGATTTACCTTTGCACTATCAAATTCAAACAATATTCCGCCGCTTATCGCAACGCTTCCGTCTCTTTGAAGCGCAGTGTATATCTCCTGCTCAGAAGCTATGTTTATGTCAAACGTGGACATCTGGCCAATTTTTCCAGGTGGTGGCGGAGGTGGATTAGACCCGCCCATTGAAGCACAACCAGATAGAAAACCATTTGCTCCTGCTACGAACATGACCAAAAGTACCGCCTTTGTGATTTTACTAAGCATAAAACCCTCCTTTACATAAAGTTTTTGTCTGCCGCTACTCTTAAGAAATTACCCCGCCCAATTAAATCCTAACAATTTAATCTTATCATAAAGTGCTATTGCTGTGAAACTTATTCGGGTGTTTATGACTCTTATTTAGTTAGACAATAAAAGTTATAATGTTTGTATAAATTTAAGTCTGGAAGACTACTATGCTGGCTAAACAACTTAAATATTGGGCAGACAAGCAGCCTGAAAAAATAGCCCTTCAGATTAGAGACGCCCAGGGGCAATATCAAAAAGTTACCTACGGTGATCTGTATCAAAAGGCCCTAGGTGTTAAATCCAAGCTTGCGGAGATGGGCTATAAGCCGGGCGACTACATATCTGTATATGGCGACAACTCACCTAACTGGGTGATTTCTTATATTGGGATTAATTTTCTAGGCGGAACTGTAATTCCGCTTGATGCCCTTCTTAGTGCACAGGACATTTTAAACTTTCTTGATTTCTCAAAGGCAAAAGCTGTAATAGCTGACAAAGTTCATATAGATGAGCTCACACAAGAGCTAAGTGGGCAGGAATCTGATGTTCGCATTATATCGATGGAAGAAATAGTAAATGAGCCGGGCTCAAGTGAGAGTTTAAACGCTTACGAAGTAGACCCCGATGATCTTCTGGCAATACTATTTACTTCCGGAACAACCGGCACCCCCAAAGGTGTTCAACTATCCAATTCAAATGTATTCACCAATGTCCAGGCAATACTAAAGGCTGTGGATGTCGGTCCTAAAGACAACATACTAAACATCTTGCCACTCCATCATGGCTACTCGTCAATAGTCGCACTTTTCCCACCGCTTTGGGCGGGGGCAACGGTAACATTTTCTGAATCTATTAAGAGCACAGACCTTATCGCGAGCATTAAAGAAACTGGCGTCACCATATTCCCGGGTGTGCCAAGACTGTTCGAGCTTTTATATAATGAAATTGAAAACAGAGTAAATCGTCTGTCATTTGGTCAGAAAATTATCTTCAACTCGCTCTTTAAGATATCTGAGACTGGATGGAAATCGTCCAATATAAGGCTCGGAAAGCTATTCTTTGGTAAAATTCATCAGCCATTTGGTGATCAGTTTCGCTTTTTCACCTCTGGCGGGGCAAAGCTTGATCC
>JBCCIH010000278.1 GCA_039028315.1 Thermodesulfobacteriota bacterium
ACGAGCGAAGCGAGGCAGTAACAGAGCTTAAATCTACTGGGAAAACTGACAGGTCCGGGACCAAAATTAGATTTAAACCCGATGATACGATATTTGAAGTAACTGAGTTTAACTACGACACACTTGCTCACAGAATAAGAGAGCTTGCGTTTTTAAACAAAGGACTAGTAATTCAGATAGTAGATGAACGCACCGGTAAAGACCAGGAGTTTTACTACGAAGGCGGAATTGTTGCATTTATTGATGAGCTTAATAGAAATAAAAAGCCGCTTCATCCTGAACCCATTTACGTCTCAGGAGAGAAAGACGATATAATAGTTGAAGTTGCGCTTCAGTATAACGACAGCTACTCAGAGACAATATTCTCATACGCCAATAACATAAACAACATTGAGGGCGGCACCCATCTTACAGGCTTTAGAGGTGCTCTCACCAGAACAGTAAATAAATACGCTGAAGACAAGGGGCTTGTTAAAAACGCTAAAGTCTCACTTAGCGGTGAGGATGCAAGAGAGGGGCTTACTGCTGTTATAAGCGTAAAGCTTCCTGATCCTAAGTTCGAGGGACAGACCAAAACAAAGCTTGGAAACACAGAAGTAAAAGGGATTGTGGAAGTACTTCTAAATGAAAAATTAGGCACATTTTTTGAGGAAAACCCATCAGTTTCTAAAAAGATAATTGAAAAGGCCGTTGACGCAGCCAGAGCAAGAGAGGCCGCCAGAAAAGCAAGAGAGCTCACTAGAAGAAAGAGCGCCCTGGAATCAGGTTCACTTCCAGGAAAACTGGCCGATTGCCAAGAACGTGACCCAGAGCTCTGCGAGCTGTATCTGGTTGAGGGTGAATCCGCCGGCGGCTCAGCAAAACAGGCTAGGGCCAGATACAATCAAGCAGTGCTTCCTCTTAAAGGTAAAATTTTAAATGTTGAAAAAGCAAGGTTTGATAAGATGCTTAGCAATGAGGAGATAAGAACTCTTATCACAGTGCTCGGGACAGGGATTGGAGCCGATGATTTTGACATAAGCAAGCTCAGATATCACAAAATTATTCTAATGACAGACGCAGATGTAGATGGATCACACATAAGAACGCTGCTTCTTACGTTCTTCTACCGTCATTTCCCTGAGATCATAGAAAAGGGACATCTATACGTTGCTCAGCCCCCTCTATACAGGGTTACAAGGGGTAAATCAGAAAAATATTTAAAGGACGATTATGAGTACGAGGATCATTTCTTAGAGCTTGGTACAAATGGTATATCGCTTCAAATATCTGCTAATGGAAGCGGCGCAAAGGAGATCAAGGGCTCAAAGCTCTTAGACATAGTAAAGAAATCAATATCATATGAGAAAGCTCTTGCCCGAATAGGAAAATTTGGCAGAGATATGAGAATAGTTGATGCCTTTGCAAGCAGAGAAGGATTTAAGAAGAGTCATTTAAAAACCGAAAATGAGACGGAATTTGAGGCCCATCTTAAGGCCATAAAAGAGTGGATTGAGTCTC